>JBBDRM010000169.1:0-50865 GCA_040905475.1 Actinomycetota bacterium | reverse complement strand
CCCCCCCCCCCCCCGCGCTGGTTCCCACGCTCTGTCGCGAGCCGGCGCGCGAACGGAGGAGAGACCAGCCGGTGGTCGTCCCAATAGAACTCGAGGTCGCGGTGGATGCCGCGCGAGCGCTCGTCGGCGGGTTCGCGGACGTCGGGCAGCCGCATCGTCGTCGTGAGGATCCCGATCTCGTGGCCGCGCCCGCGGAGCCGGTCCATCACATCCCGGCAGGCGAGCTCGTAGCCGCCCAGATGGTGGGGCGGGTACATGTTCGAGAGTACGAGGATCCGGGTCACGGCGACGTCAGATGTACCCGAGCTGCCGGAGCCGCTCCTCGAGCTCGGCCGCCTCGTCGTCGCCCGTAGCGGCCGGTGTCTCCGTGGCCGGCTCCGCCGGCGCGTACGACTCGACCTCGTCGATCGCGGCGCGTAAGGCTGCGGCTGCAGGCTCGGTCGCGGCGTCCAGCGGACGGGATTCCGCCGGGTCGGAGCCGAGGTCGTACAAGCGCTCGCCGCCCTCGTCGCGGATCAGCTTGAACCGGCCGTCCGTCGCCGAGGTCATCGAGCTCGCCATGCGTCGGATGGCTTCGTCGGGGATCCCCCACGCGCGTGCGAGCGCCTCCTTCTCGGGGAGCATGATCTGCCCCGCCACCTGTGAGACGGCGGCGCCGCCCGGCCGGACCTCGTCCCTCCACGGATGGTCCTCGATCCCGAGCGCTCCCGCGATCATCGCGGGGAGCTCGGCCAGGCTCACCGGGCCGGCGTGCCCCGGCTCGACGGGCGACGAGAAGATCAGCGGCACCCGCAGCAAGCGCTCGGACATCGAGAGCAGATGCCCGACCATGCCGTCTTCGCCGAGGTTCTCGCCGTGATCGGACGCGAGCACGATGAGCGTCTCCTCGAGCATCCCACGGCGGTCCAGCTCCTCCGTGATCCCGCCCAGCCACGCGTCCATCTGGAAGATCGCCCGCGCGTACAGGTGCCGGGTGCGCCGGACCGTGTCCTCCGGCATGCGCCGCTCGCCGACGGTGACCCGGTACGAGCCTTCCGGCGTCTGATACCGCGCGGCGTCGAGCGCCGCGCCGATCCGCTGCAGCCCGGAGAGGTCGTTGAACGGGCGGGGAGGGAGGTACGGCCCGTGGCATTCCATCAGGTTCACGAACCAGAAGAACGGCGTGTCGGTGCGTCGATCGTCCATCCACTTGCGCAGGACGTGCCCGGCGGTGGTCGCGCCGTCGTCGGCGCGCGCTCGCCACGCGTCGAGCGCCCACTCCAGCCGCGTCCGCAGGCTCCGGCCCGGCGGCTTGCGCTCGACACCCCGGATGCTGTGGAAGAGGTCGAAGCCCGTCGCGAAACCGTTGACCTCGTGGATCCAGGGGTTGGCGCTGATGCCGCCGGTCGCATAGCCCCGCCGTCGCAGGAACTCCGCGAGCACACGGTCGCTCCGTTCCTCGAGCAACGCGCGCGAGTTCACGCCGACCTTGGATCCTTTCTTGATCCCGCTCGTCAGTCCGAGGGCGCCGGGAAGCATCCCGGTGAACATCGAAGCGTGCGAGGGGAGCGTCCAGTTCGAGGGCGCCACGACGTGCGGAGGTGCCGAACCTTCGCGCGCCAGCTGGGCCGCGACCGGCGTTGCTCCCCGCGGCGCCCCCCACGGCTCGAAGCTATCCGCACGCGCGGTGTCGTAGACCACGAGGATCAGGTTGCGCATCAACCAGTGGTGGCCGGAGTCATCGACGGCCGTCCCGTCCCGCCTTGCGGCGCATCGCGTCGAGGGTGTTCCGAGCGGCGAACCGCCACACCTGCGGGATCGTCATCCGGATCGGGCCGAGATCCACGGGATGGCCCTGGCCCCACCGCTTGCACGCGGCGTCGGTGCGTGAGAACCGCTCCCGCCGGAGTTCCTCGAAGGGACCCTTCACGCCCACGCCGTGAACGCCTTCGGGCAGCAGGTCGAACCCGTACCCGAACGCGAGCGAGCTCTCGAACGGCTCGAGCAGCAGCTGGAATCCTTCCGGGGTGAAACGCCAGAAGTCCCACGGGTGAGCATGGATCGGCATGAACATCACCGAGGTCAAGATCGCCACGCCGCCCGGTTTGAGCACGCGATGGATCTCCCGAACACCCCGGTGCGGATCGGCGACGTGCTCGAGCGTCTCGACGCACACGATCGTTCCGACGCTGTTATCCGCGAAGGAGAGCGCGTGGATGTCCTCGACCCGATCGACGTTGGCCCCCTCCTGGAAGTCACACCCGATGTAGGTGTGGCCGGCGAAGAGGGACCGGAGGTTGGCTTCGCGCTCTTGTCCCTCGGCCGGCCGGGATCCGATCTCAACGACCGGATCTGCGATCGGAAGGGCCTCGACCGCATCTTCGACGAACATCCTCACGGTGGGTCGCACGGCCGGAAAGCATAGCCGCTCGTCTCCGCAGTCTCAGGGGTTGCAGGCCGATCCTTCGCTCGTTTCGGGTGTTTCAGCGTCCGGAGGGTCCGCGGCGGACGAGCGTCGCGTAGATCTCCTCGTGGAGCGGGCCAACCCGCTCTTCCCAACCCCACCGCATGGCGTGCTCACGGCAGCGTGCCGGGGTGCCCGGCTCGGCCGCCAGTGCGACCGTCTCCTCGAGGGCGCGGGCGAGGGCGGGCGCGTCGCCGAACGGCGCCGTCCGGCCGACCTCGGGACGATCGACGATCTCCGGCATGCCGCCCTCCGCGCTGCACACGGCCGGCGTCCCGCAGGCGAGCGACTCCACCAGGATGAGCCCGAAAGCCTCGTTGGTGGATGGGAGCGCCGTGACGGTCGATCCGGCGTACCGGGCCGGGAGGTCCTCGATGTTGCCGACGCCGGGTACGTCGGTCGCCGCCCGCACACGATCGGCTCGGGGGCCGAGCCGCTCGAAGGCCCACGCGTTGTCGCCGGGCCCGGCGAGGACCAGGCGCGCATCGGGTATCCGATCGAGCAGGATGTCGAACGCCTCGACCAGCGCTCCGAGCCCCTTCTCGGGATTGGTCGCGAACGCGGGGAACAGGATCCGCGGCGGACCGGTCCGAGGCCCCGCTCGCAGCGGGAACCGATCGATGATCACGCCCGGCGGGAGCACCTCCGTCCTGCGCCCGAACGCCGCTTCGGTCGCGCGGGCCGACGCGGAGCTCAGCGCGGCGACCATCGAGGCCGTGCGAACGGCCCGGCGGAGGAGCCGGCTCTCACGCGGGAGCGCTTCGACGAGTTCGCGCGACGGGTGCCCGAGCACCGTGTACAGCGTGCGATGACCCGCCAGCCGAGCCGCGATGGCCGCGGTCGGAGCGAAGGCGTGCACGAGGTCGAAGCCACGGACGCGAAGCAGGGTGGGGAGCGCCCGCACGCCGAACGTCTCGGCTTCGCCGTACCCGCGTCGCGCGAGGGGTCCGGGAGGCAGATGTCTGAGCTTCCGGGTCGTCGTGCGGCCGGCCGTCGATGCGCCCGGCCGCCAGGCGGTGCCGGTGATGATCTCGACCCGATGTCCCGCGCGCTCGAGGTACCACGTAAGGTCGGCGAGATACCGCTCGCCCCCGCGGCGCACCTCCGGCCAGGAGAAGGGGTGGACGAGCGCGACGTGCAGAGGCTTCAACGTCGTCGTGCGGGCAGATGCGCCCCAAGCTCACGCCGCCAGTAGGCAACGGCGCCGGGATTGCCGCTCCGCCGCGCTCGCAGGTATCCACGGATCGAGCCGAGGATGTTGAGCGCACGGAACACGGCCTCCGCCGTGAGGTCGTGCTCGGCCCGGTAGAAGCGGTACGTGTTCCTCATGTAGGCCTTCGTCCGCCGGTCGCCGTAGGCCTGCGCACCGGAGACGTTGCCGACATGGATCACGCGCGCGGCCGGCTCGAAGCGGATCGTCCACCCTCGCTTGCTCGCCCGCCAGCACCATTCGAGGTCCTCGACGTACATGAAGAAGCGCTCGCTGAAGGGTCCAACATCCTCGAGCGCGACGCGCGGGATGAGCAGCGCGGCGCCCACCGCCCAATCCACATCGCGCGCCCGGTCGTGGCGCCAGCGTCCGACCAGCATCATCCGGTCCGCATCCTCGTCGGAGATGTTGTTCGGTCCGCGGGCGGTCGCCGCCGCCACCCGCAGTGACGGGAACGGGTGGGTGGAGTGCTCGAGCTCCCCGTCGGGGCGAAGGAGCAGGGGAGCGACCGCAGCGGCTTCGGGGTGCGCGCGGGCGGCCTCGATGAGGCGGCCGATCGCCCCCGGCTCGGGCCAGGCGTCCGGGTTCAGCGCGAGGAACCACGGCGCATCGGAGCGTGCGATCAAGCGGTTCATCCCCGCAGCGAACCCCAGATTCTCGGTGCCGGCTTCGATCTCTGCCTCCGGGACAGACCGAGCGATCGCGTCGGCGCTTCCATCCGAGGAGGCGTTGTCTCGAACCAGGACCCGTACGTCGCAGCCCTGATCCGAATCGAGCAGGCTTCGGAGCGCCGTGGCCGTGAGCTCGGCCGTGTTCCAGGTGACCACGCCGACGTCAACCCGTTCCCGCTCAGCGGCCATCGGTGGACGAGTCTAAACGACGGCGCTTCACCGCCCGGCGAGCCCTCTTAACCCCCACAAAACGGACAACCGAAGTGGCGTCCTCCGGCCCCTGTCGTGGAAAAGCTCACATCTCGTACGAAAAGTTTCGAGGAGGGAAGGAGGTTCGCTTGATTGAGGCGAATCTCAATCGATGGTGCCTTCCGGCTAGGGGGAGGTGAGGCACGGCTCCAGGGGGATCGCAGCAAGACCTCTCGTACGTTCTGCGTTCGGTTTAGCCACCCACAGGGAGGGGGCGACAATGCAAAAGAAGGCTTATGTGCGCCGGATTCTTGCGGCGCTCGCGTTGACAGGACTGCTCGTGCCGGCGGCAGCTGGGTCGGCAAGTGCCGCGCCCCTGCCCATCGTCTGCACGGCAGCGGGCACGGTTGTTGTCGTCCAAGGGAACATCGACTCGTGGTCGGTTCAAGGCCGCGGCTCGTGTCAGGGCGACCTCGGGGGGACCTACTTCCTCGACTTCGTCGGCGCAGGCACCTCCGACACGGTTGGGCTCTGCGACCAGACGCTCCTCGTGCAGAACCTCAACATCAACGTGCTCGGCTCGCTGACGAACGCCCAGACGGGCGTCCCGAAGTTCTTCAACCACGATTGGGTTGCTCCGCTCACCACGTACCCACTCGCGACTCCGTTCCTGATCGAGCAGAACGGGTCCGATGACCTGGTTGGTGCCGGCAACTTCTTCAACCACATCTTCCTGCAGTGCAACGGTCCGACGGTGGCGCAGTTCACCCTCGTGCTCCTGCCCTGATCGAGAGATAGAACCTTCGGGGGCCTGGCCGCTTCGCGGCAGGCCCCCGAACTTTGCGCCCGAACTTTGGGACGGGTTCGATTAGCGTCCCGCGTCGTTCTCGACGGCGAAACGGTAGTAGGTCAAGCGGGCGACCTGGCCGTCCTCGAGGGTCACGGCCAGGATCCGGAGGTGCACGGAGCCGTCGGGGGCCGCGAACTTCATCAAGGCCGTCGAGGTCGGGACGCCGGGATGCAGGTCTCCAGAGACCTGACGACCGTCGAGCGCGGGGTCCTTCCGGGTCTCCTCCGCCAGCCGGTCCCATGCGGCGCCGCCGCGGCCCTTCCAATCGCCGCCCGGCGCGACGACCCGCACCAAGACCGACCCAAGGAGCGATTCATTCAGTTCGTTGGCGCGCCTGCCGACGACCGCGGCGGCGATGCGGTCCAAGGTCCGCTGGATATCCGTGATCTGTGAGACATCGCTCCGCGCACGATACGCGCGCCCCCGGCCACGCAGGCGTCCACGAAACCGTCGGAGCGGTGGCTCGGGGATCCGGGCGGTGGCCGCTCGGGGCGTCATCCTCGCGGACTCCGGCGCGAGATAGCCCAAGCGCTCGAGCGTCTCGCCGGCCACTTTCATCAGCGCGTTCAAGTCCGCCTCCGAGATCTTTTCGCGCCACTTGCCGGCACCCACTTGTCCGGACGTCGGGTCTTGGTTGAAGGCGACCTTGGCCTCTCGGAGGGCCTCCTCGACCATCTGCGGTGCCGCCGGGAGACCGAACCATCCGAACAGCTCCGCGACGTGAGCCTGCGGCTCCACGAGCATCTCCTCGTAGCGCACGGTCCGGAAGCGTTCCAGGCCCGCGCTCGCGGTCTCGGCCGCCTCCACGGAGGTACGCCACTCCAGCGCTGCCTCCTCGATCGTGTGCGGAGCGTTCTTCCACGGCTGCTTCATGAGAGACCGCGCGACGTCGCGACCATCGCGGACGATGTTCAAGATCCACGCGTCGGGATAGATCTCGCCGATCAGTTCGAGGCACGTCACGTGCTCTGGGGTTCGTTCGGCCAAGCGGGTCGCGCCGGGGACGGCGTTGAGGAAGGGCAGGAAAACCCCGTCGCAGAAGTTGCGGAGCGCGCGGGTCATCTCCTGGGGGTCCATGTAGACGAAGGCCGTTCCCGGCGACCCCAACACCCCGTGATGGAAGCGTTCACGGAGCGGCTTGATCCCTCGCGAGAAGAGATAGGTCTCCGAGGGCACCAGGGCGACCTCGGGGTGAGCGCCGATGATGCGTTGTACCCAGTTGGTGCCGCTCCGGCGTGCGCCGACCAGGAAGATCATCCGATCGCGCATCGGTCCTTCTACGGAGCCCATCCGATAAGGGTTCGATGCCGTCGCGCTCAGCCCTTTACGGGCACGACCCGTTCCCCGCCTCGAGCGTGTAGACCAGATCGAACGTTCCGTCCTGGGTGATGACCCGCACGATGGCCGGGCCTGCTGGGGCGTTGGCCGGGGGGATCCAGACGCTGCGGAAGACGCCGCTGCTATCGGTCATCAATTTGGCGTCGTAGCCCGTCTTGTAATCCGACTTCCCATCCACGCTCGAGCTGCCGTCGGAGTAGAGGGTGTTGAACCCGGCGGGACCACCCGGGGCGGTCTGGACCGTGATCCCTTGGGTGTCCACGCCACCGCGCGCGCAGGTGAGATCCAGCCGGCCGATCGATCCTCCGGTCGCGGTTGCGGAAGGCGACGGCTTGGTGGTCTTCGGGATCTTGGTCGGCGTACCGAAAGCGACCGGGGGCGATGATGTCGTCCCGGACGTCGTCGGCGTGGAGGTTCCCGGTGTCGTCCCGGGCGTCGTCGGCAGCGCTCCGGGCTCCTCGTCGCCCCCGCACGCCGTGAGAACGATCGCGAAGGCGAACACAGCGGCCGCGCGGAGCAGCGAGCCGGTGCGCCGTCGTGAGACCGAATGATGGGAAGCGTTCATGGTGTGGCCCTGAAGGGAGCCGAATCTTACACCGGGCTGCGGGAGGACGCGGTCCGCCCGGCAGAATGCAGCCGGTAGCATGACCCCCATGGAACCTGCCGGAGTGCCGCAGCCGAGGCTGCCGACATTCGTCATCATCGGCGCCATGAAATCGGGGACGACCACGCTCGGCGCCTATCTCAACGCCCACCCCGACGCGTTCTGCGCTCAAGAGCCGCACTTCTTCGACCAGAACTTCGAGCGAGGGGTGCCGTGGTACCGCGGACGGTTCCGGGACGCCGGAACGGCGGCGGTGGTGGGTGAGAAGTCGCCTTCCTACATGTATCACCCGGATGCGATCCGGAGGCTCACCGAGGTCTTGCCCGATGCCCGGCTCGTCGCGATCCTCCGGCACCCGGTTCACCGCGCATACTCCCACTACTGGCACGAGCGCCGGATCAAGCACGAGACCCTTTCCTTCGGCGAAGCCCTCGACGCAGAACCGAGCCGGCTCCGCGAATACGCGGACGGCATGTGCCCGTTCGCGTACGTGGACCGCGGTTTGTATCTCGAGCAGCTACAGCGCGTTGTCGGATTCGCGCCCCGGGAGCGGCTGCTCGTCCTACTCTTCGAGGATCTCCTGCGGGCGCCCGAGGAGACATACGCCGAGCTCGGTCGCTTCCTCGGCATCGACGGCTCCTTGGCCGCCCCGCCGGGAACGGAGGAGTCGAATGCGTACCGCACCTATCATCCGGAATGGGCCTGGAAGCTGATGCACCGGTATCGGCTTTGGCGCCGCCTTCCGCGTCCGATCGCGGGCCGGCTGTGGCGGGCGATGCAGCGCGAGGCCTCGTATCCGCCGATCGAGGAAGCGCAGTACGCGCGTCTGTTGGAGCGATTCGCGGAACCCAACCGCGCGCTCGGCGATTGGCTCGGCCGCGACCTCTCAGAGTGGAGCGCCTGAACGGGAGGAGCTAGCCGATCCCCCAGCCGTCGAAGCTTGGGGGCATGTAGGCGCGGAGTCGCTCGACGCTCGGCTCGAGTCTCTTGCGGAGCTCCGACTCGACCGCTGGGGGAACCGCAATCGACTCGGGAGCAGTGTGCCGCGTCGTCAGCCGCCGCAGCCGACGCGCGATCGGCGGAGGCGTGGACGGCCGCTCTGCGAGACGCCGCAATGCGGGGATGCGGTCGCCCAAGATCGTCGGGGCGGGCTTGTCCTCGGTGCGGTGAAGCTTCTCGTCCAGGTTCGGGGGGGTCCAGTGGTCGTCCACTCCGATGAAGCCGTAGATGGTCCGGAGGGTTGCGGCGCGGCGATCATCCAGCTCCTCGCTGGTGACGATCAACATCTGCTCGCGCGGGAATGACTCGAGGTATCGATCGATCTGGGCCGCGTAGTCGCTCAACGCGAACAGCATCGGGTTCGTCAAGAGGACTTCCGAGGCAGGCCTGCGCTCGCCGTATTCCGCCACGTGATGGAGGTACTGCGAAACCATGCGCCGGATGGGATGGCGAACGACGTACACCAAGCGCGCCTCGGGCAGCACCTGCCTGATGCGCTCGGGAACGCCCGGAAAGAACGGATGCTTCGTGTAGGAGGTCGACGCCTCGCCGCGAGCGATAGCGTCACCGCTCGACGCGAAGCAGCTCTCGTACCAGTCGACTCCTCGTTCCCAGTTCTTGCCTTCGACGAAGAACTCGAGCTCCTTCGGCTCGGCCATGAACACATCCGGATGTGCCTTCAGGTACGCGTGGAGGCTCGTCGTGCCCGCCTTCATCGCGCCGATGACCAGGAAGGTCGGAAGCATCTACAAGACGATCGTCTTCGAGCTGATCGATCCGCGCACCATCGCCGTGACCTCCGCGAGATCGACGAGAAGCGCGCCGGGAAGCACCAGCCACCGCTGTCGCCGCCCCTGGGCGAGCGGCGCGGTTCGGACGCGATACCAGATCCACGGGATGGCAAGCGCCAGCGCCGCCCGCTTCCTCGGTGCCAACAGCAGGCCGGCGACCGCGGCGATCGCGCCGGCGTGAGACGGCTTCCAGAAGAGTCCGCCGAACAGGTAGCTACGCCCTTCCGGATGCAGGCTGACCACGCGAGGGATGCCGGTCCAGCGGAGCGCGTCCCGGGTCGCCGCGAGCAAGTCGCTCGGCTTCACGTCGTGGTGCACCAGCGCCTCGGGCGAGAAAACGGGTTCCACGCCGCGGCGGCGGATGCGCCAGCCGAGGTCGGTGTCTTCACCCCCGTGCCGGCTGAAGGCCTCGTCGAAGCCGCCTGCGGCTTCGAGGTCGCTGCGGCGATAGAAGATGTTGCAGGTCTCGAAGTATGTCGCGTCCTGGACCGTGATCGTCCGCGAGAATGGGCCCTCCAGATGCTGCTGGGCAGGGTCGGGGATCGTTCGGCCGACGACGATGCGCGGCTCCGATCCCAGCGCCTCCAGGCCCCGCTCGAGCCAGGCGGGTGTCGGGACGCAGTCGTCGTCGGTGAACGCGACGACCGGTGCGCGAGCCCGCCCCCAACCGATGTTGCGGGCGGCCGCCTGCCGCCGGTTGCGGCCGTCTCCGAGGATCTCGATCGAAAGCGGGCTTCGCCGGGCGAGGCCGCCGAGGACCTCCAGGGTCTCGTCCCGCGAGCCGTCGTCGACGAAGATCACCTCGAAGCGGTCGGCGGGAAGGGTCTGCGCCTCGAGCGCGGCGACCAGGCGCGGGAGTATCGCGACTCGGTTATAGGTCGCGATCACGACCGAGACGCGCGGGGCGTCGGCGCGCTTCATCGACGCCATGACGAGAGATCCCGCGACAGCAGCTGCTCGAGCCCCGAGATCTGATCATCGTAGATCTCCAGCAGGGTCGCCCTGATAGCCGGATCCATCGGCGGGTACGGCATTCGTCGTGCGGTCCCGTTCCACGCGTTGAGGCGCCCCGCGATCGACGCCGACAGGAGCCGGCGCGCGCGGAGCTTGCGCACGGCGCTCTGAAGCGTGCCGGAACGCAACGCGGTGCGAGCGTTGTAGGCCTTCCCCACGTTCGGCGGGCGAACGGCGTCGTCGACGCCGATATGCGCGCAGGCCCGCGCGTAGGTCGCCGCCGGATCGGCACTGAGGTCGTCCAAGAGCAGCGGCAGGATCGCCTCTTCGGGGAAGTGCTCCTTCAGCTCGTTCAGGTGCTTCAGGTAGCGGCCGCGCTCGAGGTAGAACCCGTAGGCCGGAGCCGTCCCCGAGATCTCTTCGTCGATCAGGCGTTGGAACGTGCGCGTCTCCCTCCCGATCACGCGGTTGAGCCAGTACTGGGAATAGGCGCGATCGGCGGGGTGGCGCAGCAGCACGATCAGTCGCGCTCCCGGCACGACGCTCGCGATACGTTCCGGCGCTTGCGGATGACCGAGGTAGCCGGGCGTCGCTTCTCCGACCGCGCGTGTCCCCTCCGCGCCGGCGAACTGGCTGCGGTACCAGTCGATCCCGCGCTCCCAACGCTCGGGGACGTTGAAGAAGCGGAGCTCTTTCCCGGGCGCGAGGAAAACGTCGGGATGCTCGCCGAGCCAGTACGCGAGCGACGTCGTCCCCGCCTTCATGGCGCCGAGGATGAGGAAAGTCGGGAGCGGGGGAGTCATCTGCGTCGTTAAGGGACGATGCCCTCGACGAAGGGAACCTCGAAGACCTTGTTGTGCGCGACCGGTCCGTGGCCGAAGTAGCCGTCCTCGCCGAACAGTTCGCCGTGGTCGGAGGTGACGACGATCCACGTGTTGGGAGGCACGAGGTCGAAGAGCCGCGCAACCACGTCGTCGAGGTAGCGCACCGCGTTGATCTGCCGGTCGCGCAGCTCGGCGAGCATAGCGTCGTCGAAGAACTCCGGTGACGGCTCACCCTCGGGGCCGGGCTGGTCGTCGAGCCGCTTGAAGACCCCGTGCACGCCCGAGATGCGCGGCCACGTGCTCGGATCCTCGTCGGGAAGCGCGTACGGGTAGTGGGTCTCCCCGGTGTTCAGCAGGTAGAACGACGGCTGGTCTTCGCGGAAGGTCATCTTGTCGAGCATCGCGCCGAGATCGTTGTGCTTCGGCATCAGCTCGTAGGAGTCGAAATCGCGGTTGATCGGCGTGTGACGGTTCAGCACCGGCATCGACACCATCGCGTGCGTCGAATAACCGAGCTCGTTTCGAAGGAACGTGGGCAGGAAGATCGAGGGCAGGAGCCGCTTGAACTCCATCCCCGGCATCCCCAGGCGCTCGCTGTAGCGGATGAAGTCCTGCTTGTAGTACTCAGACGCGTAGACGCGTGGCGGGCTCGTGTGGGGCAGGAGCCCCATGAGCAAGTTGTAATGCGACGGCGCCGTCCACGACGCGTAGCTCCAACGCCGCTCCACCGGGCCGAGCCGGCCGAGTGTCTTCGGCGCTGCCGCGGTCCAGGAGTCGTACCGGCATGAGTCGAAGACCAAGATCACGAGGTTCTGTGCTCCTTGCGGCGTGCGGGGCCGTTCATCGTCGTTCGTGTTCATCGGAGGCATTGTAGAGGGCATCCTGAAGGAGTTTGTAGCGACAGCTCTGAAACCGAGTGGGGCGTGTCACTCGTGCCCTGAAGCGGATTCCAACTCGAAAGCCTCACCGGATCCGGCGGATCCAGAAGCTGCTGGGACGCGCGCTGGGTCCTTGGTAGTTACTGAACGCCTCTTGGAGCGCCGAACCGTGGCGGTGATGGAGATAGCTGCTCGCCCACACGACCTCAAAGCTGTCGTTGAACGCGAGGAACGCTTGAAGCAGGTACTGCTCGTTCCAGAAGGTGTGGTTATTCAGGACCCATTCTTCGTGATATTCGGCGGGCAATAGGATGTCGTGGAAGTGAACGAGGACGCCGGGCCTGAGCCGCGGAAGGACCTCGAGGATCTCGTACTGAACATCGCTTCCGATCCTGAGCACGTGGCTGGAGTCGATGAACAGGATGTCGTTCTCCTCGAGATCGGTGAAGAGCTCGAGGGGCACGTCCTGCACCGGCTCCGCGATCAGGCGAGTCAGGCCTGGGAACCCCTCGACCAATTCGGGGCGAGGGAACGGCTCGATCGCGACGAGGTCGGCAGGCGAACCCTGTTGCGCGTTCAAACGCGCGGCCTCAGCCGACAGGAAGGTGGACATCCCCGCGCCTACCTCGACGATCCTGCGCGGCCGGACGTGCCTGATCATGCACCAGTACACGGACGCGTCCAGCGCCCCGAACCAGATGTTTCGCATGTAATAGGCGTGTCGAGGAAGCCCGTCCGGGGCGAAGGGGAAGCGCTCGTATTCATCCCGGTACGATGTGCGGAACGTCTCCAGCAGCGAGAGCTGCTCTCGTTCGCGCATCTCGATCCCGACCAACGCAGTCTTCCGTTTGAAGAGATCCTGTGGGAGAGCCTGCGTGTCGGGGATGGGAGAGCCGTGATGAGTCAGCGTCAGGTGAATGCCGTGGCGCTCCCAGAACGCGAAGCTCCTGCGCGCGTACCGGAATAGTGACCCGTGTAGGTATTTTTGGAGGCGAGTCGCCTTCGGCAAGGCCACCCTCATCGTCCGAGGTCGGTCCGTTGTCACGCTATCATGCGGGCCGTCTCGGGTGAGCGCCAACATCGCTAGTCGCTCCAATCGAATGGCCTCCCAAGAAAGGACGCGAGCCGTTCGTTGTGGGGCCTGAAGTACGTCTCGAGTTGACGGCGTGTCGCCGGATTCATCGACTCCTCGTAGCCGCCGGCATTGATCGCGTCGTACCAGTGGGGCTCCCAGACCTCGGGCAACCCGAGGAACCTCAAGACGGTCTGATAGCAGTCGTGCGGCGCCGAGAAAAGATCCTCGCTTCGAAGGATCAAGAGGCGCTCACGCGGGAAGAACCGGAGCCATTCCTGGAGAAGATCGGCGTAGATCCCGCCGTACAGGTAGGAGTACACGTGGAAGGTGTCGCTGACGTAGCGGTCGTCATTCCGGATGCGATCGATCTCGCCCCGGATCCGGTCTTCCTCGGCTTCGATGGCCTGCTCGAAGCTGAGCGGCTCGAGTCCTTGATCGACCCGATGCTGGTATAGCGAGTACGCACGGTCGACCGGGTTCCGGAGCAGCGTGATGAGCTTGGCGTCCGGGATCAGCGCCGCCACTCGTTGCGGGGCACGCGGGTGGACGAGATAGGAAGGCGTGGCCTCACCGGTGAGCAAGGGCCCCTCGCCGCGTTGCCGGCGACGGGCGCGCTCAAGCTTCGTGGGAAAGTGCGCCCGATACCACGCCACGCCGTTGGTGTGCTGCTGGTCGAAGAACTCGATCTCCTTCGTGACGGGCTGGCCCACGTTGGGGTGGCGAGTGAGCCAGGTAAACAGGGACGTCGTTCCCCCCTTCTGGGTCCCGACGATGAGGAAGTCGGGAAGCAGGCGAACCCTCCTCGTGAGGATATGGACGAGTTCCTCCTTGTGACTCGGTTTCATTTGGCGGATCGGCGGCCCGAGCACGTGCCGAACCAGCCTGCCCACGGGCGCAGGCAGCGAACGGCGCGTCGGTTGCCGCCAAGCCTTGCGGCTTCCCGGCGGGGGCGAGGTAGTCATAGGCGTGGGAGTGAGACTACCGCGGGCTCCGCGGGCCGAGTCGCTAACGCATGGGCGATGTCGCCCGGGGGAAAGGTGCACGGCCCGCCCGGGGTAGGCTGTGGGGGCTGGACGCTTCGATAGGAGGATCCTGTGCAGAACGGCGGCGGTTCCGGGGTGGAAGGCGCCAAAGCGCTCGCATGGAAGGCCCTGATGTGGGCGAAGCGCCACGAACCCGAAGGAGCACGCGCGATCTACCGAGCGCGCCGAGCGGCCTTCATCGCTCGGATGAAGCTCCAGGCTGCGTGGAACAACGCTCAGGTCGACATCGACGTCGCTCCGGACGTCCGTTTCGGCAAGGACATCGCGATCACGGTGTGGCCCGGGTCGCGGAACGTCGTCCGCATCGGGCAGGGATCGCGCATCGGCAACCGCGTCCTCTTCATCCTTAACGACGGACGCATCGACCTGGGCGACAACGTCGAGGTGCGGAGAGACACCACGTTCATGATGTGGGGCGGCTCGCTCGAGCTCGCGGGCGGGAACATCTTGTCTTGGGGGAACGTGATCCATTGCGCATCGTCGATCCGGCTCGGCCGCATGACGTCCACGAACGAGTTCGTGACCATCGTCGACTCCAGCCACTACTTCACCACGCCGGACGAGTTCTTCTACAACAACGCCAAGACTGGTCCGATCGAGGTCGGTGTCAACACGTGGATCTGCTCGAAGGCGACGCTGGCCCGCAACGCGAAGATCGGCGACCACTGCATCATCGCCGGCAACTCGATCGTGAGCGGCGAGGTTCCCTCGGGCCATCTCGCATCGGGCGTCCCCGCTCAGGTAGTCCGGGAGCTGGATCTGCCGTGGAAGAAGCCCGCGCTCGAGCAAGCCGGCTCAGAGGGGGTGGCGCCGGCCCCACGGTCCCGCCGACGAAAGTCCTCCTCCGCGTGAGCGCTTTGACGATGCGCGAGGCGCTCGCCGGCCGATCGCCCCCACGCCCCAACTATCTGATAATCGGGGCCGCGAAATCGGGTACCTCAACCCTACGGGCCGCACTCGACGCCCATCCCGAGGCCTTCTGCGCGAGGGAGATCGATTATTTCAGCCTGCATTACGATAAGGGGCTGGATTGGTACCTACAGCATTTCGCCGGGGCTGCCGATCCCAAGGCGCTCGGGGAGAAGTGCCCCGCTTACATGAACCGCTCTGCTGCGTTGGAGCGCATCGCTCGCGATCTGCCGGGCGTCAGACTCATCGCGATGCTGCGTCATCCGGTGGATCGTGCCTACTCCAAGTACTGGCACGAGCGGAGGGAAGGCAAAGAGACTCTTTCCTTCGCGGAGGCGCTGAAAGCCGAGCCGGAGCGGATCAAGGCTTACGAGGGAGGGGTTTGTCCCTTCGCCTATGTCGAGCACGGACGTTATCTTGTCCAACTGGAGCGTATCGGTGAGCTTTTCCCCGATGATCGGCTCCTCGTGAAGCTCTTCGATGATCTCGAGAAAGACCCAGGGGCGATGTTCGCGGATGTCTGTCGCTTCCTCGACATCGATCCAACGGTGAGACCCCCCCAGCTGGATCGGACGCACAATCCGTATCGCACCCATCGGCCTGAGTGGTTGTGGCGGCTCATGGAGCGGGGGCGACTGTGGCGACTCATGCCGTTTCGTGCCAGGGTACGCGTCGCTCATGCGATGGTGCGGGAGGAACGATACGAACCTATGGAGCAGGAGCTGCGCCGGCATCTCCTCAGTGTCTTCGCAGATGAAAACGCTGCGCTGGCTCGCCGGCTGGGCCGCGATCTTTCAGCGTGGGAGACCTGACCCGGTCTGAAAGTTGCGACTTCGCACGGAAGCGGTGGAAGCGGTTGATCTACATCTGGCTGCGGTCGATCTGCACCACGGCGACGACGAACCCATCCGTCGTCGCGTGGCGAGCCGTGAAGGTCTTCGGAATCCCGACATCGACTTCCTCACTCACGATCCGCCCTTCGAGCAGACCGGGACCGACGGGGGAGTAGGCGACGTCCTTGAAGCCGAGGCGGGTGGCGCCGAGCGGCGCGAGCGCCTTGTAGGTCGCCTCTTTCGCACAGAACAGTGCCAGCAATGCGTTCGGCACGGAGAAGCGCAGCAGCTCTTCCGGCGTGCAGACACGCCGCGCGGTTCGCGGGTCGATCCGTCGCCTCTCCGATTCGACGTCGACACCGAGGCTCAGGAACTCCTCCGCCCAGCCCACCACCGCGATCGCGAGGTCGCGCGTGTGAGCGATCGATCCGACGAGCCCCAGTGGCCAGATGGGGGCCCGGTCGGATCCCTTAAGGATCTCTGCTGCCACGGAGCCGAGATCCGCCATCGCGAGTGCCGCCGCCGATCGGCCCATGACGAAGTGGCCCGCCTCATCGCCCTGGGTCACCCCGACGCCGATCCGGCCGCGAAGGATCGCTCGGACGGCTCCGTCGGAATACACGGGCTTCACGCCGGCCCGGTTCGTCTCATGTCGGCCTTACTGTTCGGACCGTATAGTTGGCTGATGGACATGCGGGGACAGCGTACCTGGGACGAGCTCGGGCGCTCGGACCCTCTGTGGGCGGTTCTTTCGCTGCCCGACAAGCGCGGCGGCGGATGGGAGATCGACGAGTTCCTCGCGACAGGCGTTCGCGAGATCTCGGATGTGCTCGGCTCTGTCGAGGCCCTGGGGATCGGCCTCTCGTGGGGTAAGGCGCTCGACTTCGGGTGCGGCGTGGGCCGGCTTACGCAGCCTCTCGCCGGTCGCTTCGCAGAAGCGACCGGGGTCGACATAGCCCCCTCGATGATCGAGATGGCGACGAGGCTGAACAAGCTCGGCGATCGATGTCGCTACGTGCTCAACACCCGCGGCGACCTCTCGGTGTTCGCGGACGGTCAATTCGATTTCATCTACTCGAGCATCACGCTCCAGCACATCCCTCCCAAACTGATGAAGAACTATGTCGCGGAGTTCCTTCGCACGCTTGCGCCGGCGGGGGTCCTCGTCTTCCAACTGCCGGCAAGCCCGCCGCGCACCCTGCGGAATCGCGTCAAGCGTTTCGTTCCCGTGTCCGCCCGCAATCAGTTGCGCCGGTTCAGGAACAAGCTCAGACCTCAGGCGAGGATGCAGATGTTCTGGATGACGCCCCGGCGCGTCGCAAGGATCGTGCATCGCTCGGGTGGACGGATCGTCGCTATGCACGACGACTACTCCGCCGGCTCCGGCTGGTCGGGAAAGCGCTACGTGGTCCGGAGGCGGGAGGCCGCGGCGCGGTAGCGAGGCGGCGCGTCAGCCGCGCCGGGTGAGCCGCCCCGTCCAACGGGCCATGAGCACCACCGCGTGCACGGGGCCGAGCTGCCTGCGCCGGAGCGCCGGGCCGTCGGCGGCGACCTGATCGACAACGGTGCCGAGACGAAGCAGCATGGCTCCGTCTCGCCAGGGCTTCGGACGGACCCCGTACCGAGCGAGCTCCGAGAATCCCATCCCGAGCTTTCGGTGAAGCGCCCAGGTGTCCCGCAGCGTCGCCCGCGGATGGTGCAGCACGCGCGCCTCCGAAGCGTACGTAAGCCGGTAGCCGGCGCGGACCGCTCGCTGACAGAGCTCCTGGTCGCCGGAGGCCGTCAGCTGGGCCACGAAGCCGCCCAGATCTTGGAAGACTTTCGCCCGCACGAACAGGTTGGCTGTGGCCGCGAAGCGCTCGACCCGGATGTACAGATCCTGATCGAGGTAGGTCGCGCGGTCATATCGCTCCCACACCGATGGGTTCTCGCTTGCCATCTGAACGATCCGCCCGCCGGCCAGGTCGGCGCCGGAGTCGATCACCGCGACTCCCTCGGCGAGCCAGCGCGGATCGGGGAGGCAGTCCGCGTCCGTGAACGCGACGAGCTCGCCTCGGGCCGTCGCGATACCAGTGTTCCGGGCGGCGTACGGGCCGCGCGACGTCTCGTTTTCGAGCCGCGCTCCCATCACGTGGCTGCGCACCAGCTCCGGCGTCGCGTCGCGCGAACCGTTGTCGACCACGATCACCTCGAAAGGCGGCGCTTCCCGTTGTGCGGAAAGCGCGTCGAGGCACGCGGTGACGCGCCGAGCCTCGTTCAGCACCGGCATGATCACGCTCACGCGCGGGCCGCCGGTCATCGCATCAGCTCTTCGTAAAGCGCGTCCATCGCCCGGGCCGTGGTATCCCAGTCGAAGCGCTTCACCCACTCCGGTCCGGCCATGGACATGCTCGCGGCCAACGTATCGTCGACCAGGATGCGCTCGAGGGCGCCGGCCAAGGCTTCGGGATCGTTCTCGGGCACGAGCAGTGCCGTGCGGCCCTCATCGACGAACTCGGGGATGCCACCGTGCCTCGTCGTCACGACGGGCCGGCCGCTCGCCATCGCCTCGAGGTTGACCAGCAACAAAGTCTCGACGTCGCCATCGGATGCCGTGCGGCTCGGGCTGACGACTACCCGCGC
Organism: Actinomycetota bacterium; assembly: GCA_040905475.1. Lineage (NCBI taxonomy): Bacteria > Bacillati > Actinomycetota > Actinomycetota bacterium. The sequence continues at coordinate 32,632 of JBBDRM010000169.1, read as the reverse complement.
CCGCCGGATGGCGTCACGCACCTGCGTCCCTCGCCGTGACGGGTCGGCCGGTTCCACAACGACGTCCTCACCTCCCGAGCGGGCGAGCTCCTCGAGCGGGCCGTAGCCGAGCAGCACGAGCCTGGCCTCCGGCACTCGGTTTCGCAATTCGGCCCAGGCATTGAGGAGAACGTCGAGCCCCTTCTTTTCGACGAAACGTCCCACGAAAAGGACGTCCCGAGACGCCGGAAGAGATGAGGGGGAATAGAAGGACGCGTCCACGCCCGAAGGGATCACGTGGATGCGGGCGGTTTCGATCCCGAGCTCCACCAAAGCCCTGATGATGAACCGCGACGGCACCACGACCGCGTCGGCTTGCTGCAGCGGATCCCGGACGGGACGGCGCCCGGCCACTGCCGGGCGAACGCCGTTACGTCCTGCCCGTGAACCGACACGACGAGTGGGAGCTTCAGGCGCCGCACCGCGCCGAGCACGTCCGAGAGACGGTACGCGTGATGATGGTGGACGAGCTTAACGCGGTGAGCGGTCCCGATCGCGGTGATCGCTGCCGTCAGGATCCGGCGCTCGGAGATCGTCGGGGGGTCATGCCGCTTCGCCACCCGCGCGAGACTGTAGAGCGGCTTGATCGGGAACGTCTCGCGGTTCTCGATCGGGTCGCGTGAGACGACGACGGCCCGGTGGGCCGTGCGCGTGAGGAGCGTGTGAACGAACTGCTCCGACAGCGGCAGGTACCGTTGCATCGTGTGGAGCACCGTATTCATTGCAAGGCCGATCCACTCCGCCGAGCCCGATCGATCATCCCGATACGGCGCTGGGCTCCCCGGATCCGATGTAGCCCTCACGCTCGAGGTGCAAGATGATCTGCTGCGCGGCTTCCTCGGGCGTGAGCTCGGTCGTGTCGATCGTCATGTCTGCGTCCACCGGCTCCTCGTAGGGATCCGAGATGCCGGTGAACTCCTTGAGGATCCCGGCGCGGGCTTTCGCGTAGAGGCCCTTGCGGTCGCGCTCCTCGCAGATCTCCAGCGGCGTCGCGACGTGGATCAGCACGAAACCGCCGAGCGGCTCGACCATCCCGCGCACCTCCTTGCGGATGCTGTCGTACGGGGCGATCGGGGCGCAGATCGCGATGCCGCCGTTCTTCGTGATCTCCGAAGCCACGTAACCGATCCGGCGGATGTTGATGTCGCGATGCTCCCGCGAGAATCCGAGCTCCGACGAGAGGTTCTTGCGAACCAGATCACCGTCGAGCATCGTGACCGGTCGCCCACCGAGCTCGAGGAACTTCACGAAGAGTGCGTTGGCGATCGTCGACTTCCCCGATCCCGACAGGCCCGTGAAGAAGACGGTGAGACCCTGCTTGTGCCGAGGCGGATGGGTCTTGCGGAGCTCCGTGACGACCTCCGGGAACGAGAACCAGGCCGGGATGTCTCGCCCGTCGGCCAGCCGTTCGCGGAGCTCGGTTCCCGAGATGTCGAGCACGCGTTCGCCTTCCGGCACCTCATCCTCAGGGAAGTACGAGTCTCGGTCGGGGACGTAGAGCATCTGCCGGAAGGGCACCATCCCGACCCCGAGCTCCTCCTCGTACTTATGGAGCAGATCCTGTGCGTCGTATGGACCGTAGTAGGGGGTGCCGGCGGGATCCTTGCCGGGCCCCGCATGATCGCGCCCGACGATGAAATGCGTGCAGCCGTGGTTCTTGCGGATAATCGCGTGCCACACGGCCTCACGCGGTCCTGCCATGCGCATGGCGAGCGGCAGCAAGGCCAGCTTCGCCGAGTACGAGGGGTAGCGGTGCATGAGCGCCTCGTAGCAGCGGACGCGGGTGTAATGGTCGACGTCGCCCGGTTTGGTCATCCCGACCACCGGATGCACGAGCAGGTTCGCCTCGAGCTCCTTCGATGCGCGCAGAGTCAGCTCGAAGTGTGCGCGATGCATCGGGTTCCGCGTCTGGAACGCGACGATCTGCCGCCAGCCGAGCCGTGTGAACTCTTCTCGAAGCTGCCGGGGGCCGACGCGGAGGCCCGTGTAGTCGTAGTGGATGGGCAGCTGGATCCCATCGATCTTGCCGCCCACGAACCATCCGTGCGTTCGGTCGGCCAGATGCGCCACGCCTGGGTGGGAGGTGTTGGTGCTTCCGTACACCTGCTCGGCCTCGGCCATCCTGTCCGTCTTCCATACGTCGTTGACGTTCAAGACCGCGAGCATGACCCCCTCGGGATCGCGAAGGGCCAGCGCGGCCCCGGACCCGATCCCTTTGGCCACCTCTTCGGTCACGTCGAGCACGACCGGGATCGGCCAAAGCGTGCCGTCGGCCAGGCGCATGCGCTCGCATACCTCGCGGTGGTCCGCTTCCCCCATGAAACCCTCCAAGGGAGAGAACCCGCCGGTGAGCAGGAGCTCGAGGTCGCACATCTGGCGGGGAGTCAGGTCCCAGGAAGGCCATTCTCGGGAGGCGACCTTGAGCTGGGCCGATCGCTCATCGTCGCCGATCAGTTCGATGAGGGTGCCGCCGTGGGGCGGGATGAGGTGGTCTTGGGCGCTCACGCGTGTCCTCCGGTCGGTCGGGTTTCGGCCCCGGGCCGGGGTCGGTCGCACCGGGCCGGGAGGGCCCCTCATGGTACCGGCCCCGACGTCGTCTGCCGAGCCTCGAAGCCGGGTCTGTAGTCCCTTGCTGCGCCGTAACGCTATCGGCGGCGACCGAGGGGCGATACCCTGGGCGCCGGCTTCCGTTCTTTCACGTGGGATACGAGATGGCATCAGCTCCAGTCGAACAAGGGTTCGAGCTGCGCGGCGAGCGCGCGCGCCTGTCCACGCTCGTCCGCGATATGTGGCGCTCTCGCGAACTGGTGATCATGCTCGCGCGCAAGGACTTCTTCGTTCGATACCGGCGGGCCTCGCTCGGGATCATCTGGGCGATCGGTTTGCCGCTCGTCCAGGCGACCGTGTTCGCGATCGTTCTGAGCCAGTTCGTTCGGTTCGAGACCCCGATCAGCTTCCCGGCGTTCGTTTTCTCTGGCGTCCTTCCGTGGACGTTCTTCAGCGCCGCGGTGGCGCTCGGTACCACCTCGGTGATCGACGGGTCCGCTCTTGCGACGAAGATCTACTTCCCGAGGGCGGTCCTGCCTCTGGTTACGGTCTTCTCAGGCTTCTATGGGTTGCTCATCGGCACCGGGGTCATGGTCGCTCTGGCAGCTGTGATGGGCGCCCCGCTCGGCCCGGCGCTTGTTCTCCTCGTACCGGCGACGGTGCTACTCATACTGCTCGCCTCAGGGTTCGCTCTGGTCCTCGGAGCGCTGCAGGTCTACTTCCGCGACATCAAACACGTGATCGCGGCGATCACGCTGCCCTGGTTCTGGGCGTCGGGAGTCTTCTACCCTCTGACCCGGCTGAGCGACGACTTCCGCCGCGTGATCGAGATCAATCCGGCCGTTGGGATGATCTCGCTCTTCAGGGCCTCCATCGGCGCGGCCGCTCCCGACTGGGAGCGGGGCCTGTGGTGGTCCCTGGGCTGGGTCGTATTGCTTTTCGCCGTAGCCACCAGTCTTTATCGACGCTGGGATCGAGTGTGCGTGGACCTCCTGTGACGACGGCATCTGGGAGCGCAAGGGCATGACGCAGCTCGGCCGCGTCCACCTCGACGACGCCGGAAAGCGGTACGTCAAATACGACGACGTTCCTCTGTTGCTCACTCGCGCGTTGCGTTTCCGCGCGGGACACAAGAAAACACACCTCTGGGCGGTCCGGCACGTGAACCTCACGGTAGAGCCGGGAGAGACCGTCGGAGTCATCGGTCGCAACGGCTCCGGCAAGTCCACGATGCTGCGCATGCTCGCCGGCGTGACGGCTCCGACCGAAGGAGTAGTGACCGTCCACGGACGCGTCGCGCCGCTCATCTCCGTCGGAGTCGGCTTTCACCCGGAGCTGACCGGGCGCGAGAACGTCTACGTGAACGCGACGGTGCTCGGCATGCGACGTAAAGAGATCGATCAGCGCTTCGATTCGATCCTCGCATTCTCCGAGATCCAGGATTTCATCGACACCCCCGTGAAGTTTTATTCGTCGGGGATGTTCGTACGTCTCGGCTTCGCCGTCGCCGTCGCATCCCGGCCGGACGTCCTCCTGATCGACGAGGTCCTCGCCGTCGGTGACGTTGCCTTCCAATCCAAGTGTTTCGACCGCATGGAGGAGATCCGCTCCCAGGGGACGAGCGTTCTCGTGGTCAGCCACAACCTGAACGCCGTTCGGCTTCTGTGTCGAAAGACGCTGGTTCTGCACAACGGCGAGACGAAGTTCTTCGGCGAGACGGACCAGGCCATCTCCCTTTACCACGAGCTGCTGGCGGTTCCGCTCGAGGAGCCATCCGAGGCGGGCAACCGCGGCGCTCCGGTGCGCATCGCATCTTTCCTGATGCTGGGCGAGAACGGCCTGGCGACGAACCACGTCAGGTTCGGCGAGGAGGTGACCTTCGTTCTCGACGCCGAGTTCCTCGACGACGTCGTTCGCCCTGCCTTCTCGTTCGTGCTGGCGCACGAGCGCGGCCAGATCGTCTACTCCGACGACGCGCATAAGGCAGAGTTCCAGCGCTCCTACGCGGCGGGGGAGCGGGCACGCTTCGAGGCCAAGATCCGAGTCACGCTTCCGACCGGTTCCTACAAAGCGCGCAGTGCGGTTCGATGGGAGCTCGGGGAGGAGATCGATCGCGCCGCCCGCTACCTCAGCTTCTTCGTTTCGGGCCGTCCGCTCGTGAAGGGCCTGGCCGACCTGGACGCGGCGTTCAAGGTCGAGGGAGGAACGGCGGCCGTGATGGACGGCGAGCCACCACTCTCCGAACAGCTCGAATCGGACGCCAGGTAGCGAGCGGGGAAACCTTCCGTCGCGTATGGACAGCTCGGTCGTTGACCTGCTATCCGTACCAGCCATCCGAAACCAGAAACCTGATCCGGAAGGGCAGGAACTTCCGAAAACGCGCCGAATGAAGTGTTGTCTTCGACGGAATAGGGTCTACGTTCACGACCATGGGGGTACTGGTGCGGTATAGGCTTGCGGCGGTTTTTGCTGTGGTTGCTCTGCTTCTCACCAGCGTGGGTATCCAGCCGGCGGCTGCGAGTGGTCCGTACCTGACGAGGCTCCGGGTCGAGATATCGGGAACCGGCGACTGGCAGTCCGTGCGGATCGTCGACGGCTGGATCAAGAGCTACTACACGGAGGTCCTCGGTTCGGGAGCCACGGTGAGCCGCGGCCCGGACACCATCGTCGTCGCCGGGCCCGGGGACAACCAACCCGTCTCGGCAACGGTCGCCATGATGGTCGAGGCTTACGCCAGCTCATTCACGATCTCGCTGGCGAAGGGCAAGATCGGTCAGGCCCACATGAAGCTTTACCGGATCAACAACGCCAACCCCGTGCAGATCCTGAGCCTCAACAATTACGAGACGAGCGGCGATTACATCGTGTCCGCCAACGTCTCCAAGTCGACGTTGGTCTCGGGCGGTTACACGATCCCGCGCATGGATCCTCGTCGCCTGGTGCTCTCGTTCTACTATCCCTGGTTCAGCGAAGCCTCGTTCGACAAGGGACCATGGTACGACACCCCCACCGGGCCATACGACACCAAAACCCCCAGCGAGGTTTCCAAGATGGTGGACCAAGCGCACACCGCTGGGATCGACGGGTTCGTTGTGTCCTGGGACGACGTGGGTGATCACACGGCGAGGTTCGACGTGGTCATGTCGGAGCTGGCGTCTCGTTCCATGTACGTCACCCCAGTGATCGAGCTGCTCGCGTTCGATACATCGTCGGGCGCCTTCGATCTGACGAAGATCGTCGACACGATGAAGCTCGCGCTTCAGCGCTCCTCGAACCCCGCCTTCCTGAAAGTGGGAACGCGCCCTGTGTTGTGGCTGTACGGCGCTTGGAAGTTGGGCATCGCGAACCTCGCCGCCGTTCGCGCCGCGGTCGCGGCCGCCGGATACAACCCCTTCTACATGGGCGAGCCTGTTGCCTGGGAGTGGGGTCTCGACGGCACTTACCTCTACAACCCAAATGGCCTGAGCTACACCGGCATGGTAAATACCTTCGGGACGGCCCAGCGGCACCTCCGCTACGAAGCCCAGATCAACCCCGTCGTGAAGCAACGGCTGTGGGCAGCGCCGGTCTCGCCCGGCCAGAACATGTCCTACACGACCCCGCTCTTCCCGCAGCACCAGGACCGCAAGGACGGGGCGCGCTACGATCAGTCGTGGAGCGCAGCGTTCACATCTCAGCCTGAGTGGATGCTGATCACCTCGTGGAACGAATGGTTCGAGGCGTCCCACATCAGCCCGAGCGAGAAATTCGGCGCGAAGGCGCTCAACCAGACCGCGGGATGGACCTCGGCCTTCCACAACCCGCAGCCATGGGGCGATTCGCAGAACCAGGGCAGTCTGTTGCCGATCAAGATCCCTTTGAAACTCCCCTGAGTCGCGCCGGGAGCTAGAACGAGCACGTTCATCCGCCGGCGGACCTGAAGGAACCGCGGTTCGCCATGCGATACCCTAACCTGCAAATGGCCGGTCTTCGAAGCAGGCGGGTAGAAGATCCGAACGCGTAAGCAGCCCCTCGAACCCAAAGAATCGGGCGGAGGAGAAACTCCTCCGCCCGAGTTGGCTTCTGCGCCTCCGCCGCCCCAGCCAGCTTCTGCGCCTCCGCTCCCACCGCGCCTGCGGTTCCGACCTCCTTCCCCGCGCCTGTTCATCGCGGCGTCGATCCTCGGCCTGCTCGCTGGCGGCCTTGCGGCCAGTTCCGTCCTCCGAGAGCCGGCGCGCTATTCGAGCCGGGCGGTGCTCATCATCGATCAGCCGGGGCTCATCGCGAGGAGTGGGAGCGAGGGCGTGCTCACGAAGCTCAACCTGCTCCGGGTCAAGTACGCGCTTCTGGCCAAGACAGCGCAGATCACGAAGCCCGTCGCAGACAAGACCGGATTGCCCCAAGGTCTCATCGGCGCAGCGGTCAACGTGACGCTGCCCGGTCCGTCGCTGGTGCTCGTCGTCGAGGCCCGAGCCGGGCAGCCGCCGGTCGCGCGCGTCATCGCCGACGCGACCGCCGAGGCGCTGATCGCGCTTCTCAAGGCCGAGCAGGACGCCGCCAAGATCGCGGCGGACTCCCGAATACTGCTCACCATCGCAGCCCCGGCTCAGCCCGGCGTCAAGGTCCTGCCCACCCGTGATCGAGCGATGACGGTCGGCGCCCTGTGGGGGGTTTTCGCACTTGCGGCGACGATCGCGTTGGTCGAGACCTTCGGAGCCATCCGCAGAAAACGTTGATCTCGATCCTGCTCGGCATCGCCATAGGGCTGGTCGTCGCCGGCTATCTCGTGCGGACTTCCATCAAAGTTGCGCTTGTTTCTCTCCTTTCGATAACGCTCCTTCTCCCCGGGACGGTGCTCGCCCCGGGATCCTTCTCCGGGCACACCACCCTCCATCGCATCGTGCTCGGGATCTTCGTGCTCAACATCCTGAGGAAGATCGCGTTGAGGCAGATCCCCGCTTCGGTCCTCAGGCCGACCCGCCTCACCGTCGCACTCGCTGCCTGGGTCGTCGTCACGTTCACGATGGGTGTGGCTCTGGCCGACCCCGCCATCTCGGTGGGTTTTTCCATGTACTTGTGGATCTTCGTTGTCGACTACGCCATGTTCTTCTATTTCGTGGTCGCGGCGATCCGCGCGATAAACGATCCGTGGTGGTTCGCAAGAGCCATAGTCGGGCTGATGGTCGTTTCGGCCGGGATCGTCGTCTACGAGCATTACGCCGCCGTCTCGGTGGGCCGGTGGTTGTCGGAGTTGATCCGAGGCTCCGGCTATCTAGGGGTGCACCAGCTCCGCACGCGCGGAGGAGAGATCCGAGCCAGGGCAGGATTTGAATTTGCGCTGGCGTACGCCTGGGCGGCGACCGCCCTGGTGCCCCTCGTGATCGTCGTCGCGACGCGTACCCGTCATTGGATGGTGCGATTCGCTCCAGCGCTCGTCGTGCTCTCGGTGGCGTGGACGTACACGCGCAGCGCGTACGTCGGTGTCGCGGCCGCCGGTCTGCTACTCCTTTTGACTTCCGGCTTCGATCGCCGCGTCAGCGGCTTCGTCCTGGCCGGGGTCGCCGTGGTCGGACTCGCCGTCTCGGTGACGCCGATATTGAATCGCACGTTCTCTTCGCCGGAGGGCTCGGGGTCGGCGGAGATCCGGGCAGAGCGATTACCCCTCGTGCTCTCCTCGGCGGCGGAGCATCCGTATTTCGGCCGAGGTTTGTCGTCGACCGTGGAGCAAGGCATCCGCACGACCGACTCCTCGTTCCTGCTGGTGTACGCGGAGATGGGCGTCGTCGGACTCACCGGGATCACGCTGTTGATACTGGCTACGATCTGCTTCGTCGCGCCCGCCATCCGCGCGCCACCACCCGATCGGCTCTTGGGGGCAGCCGCGTTCTGTGGAGTTGTCCTCGGGGGTGCGTCGGGGGCGTTCCTCGACGTATTCAACGTCTCGGGATCCGCACGGACGTTCTGGGCGGTTGCTGCGCTCGGCGTCGTCGTCGGTGAACGAGCGGGTGTCCGCTGGCCCGTCGCGAAAGGGCGGCGTCTGTTGTCGCGGGCGTGGATCCCGGCTGTGGCCGTGGCCGGCGGGTTCCTGCTGATCGCGAACACAGCGCCGAGGGCGGCGGCGGTGATCAGGTTCACGACCCGGTCGGCGAACGTCGAAGCCGTGGCCCAGGGATCCTCCGAATTCATCGGGACCATGCTGATCAACACGGCGTGCGAGATCTTCGAGACCCGCGTGGCCGCAGCCGGCCATACGGCCAGCTGCTACGACCTCCAAAGCGAGCTCGGGATCGGCGACGTCCGCATCGAGACACCGGATCCCGCGTCACTCACGCGCGTCACGCGGGCGGTGGTAACCGTCGTGAACAGCCGCCTCCAGAGGCCTCGCTTCTATCTGATGGACGAGGACTACCACGTCCGCCCGACTTGGGTCCGGACCGCACCAGTGTGGATGGGTATCGGCGGTGCGGCCTTAGCCGTTCTCGTTCCTCCGCTGCCGCCCGTCCGCCGCCGGCGGGCCCGCGAACGGCAGCCAACCGTCACACCCCTCCCCGTGTAGCCCATATCCTAGCCCTCATGGAGGATTCGCTCGGTGAAGAGTTCCCGAGGGTTTCGGTCGTCATCCCCGTCCGCAACCGTCCGGCCGGGATCCGCTCATGCATCGACAGCCTCCTGGCGCTCGACTACCCACGCGATCGGGTTGAGATCATCGTGGTCGACGACGCCTCGACGGACGAGACGCCCTCGGCTGTCGCCTCCTATGACCGCGGCTCGGTGAGGCTGCTGGCGCAGACGCAGCATCGCGGGCAGTCGGAGTGTCGGAACGTCGGGGCGCGTGCCGGGACGGGTGACGTTGTTGCCTTCATCGACAGCGACTGCATCGCGGATTCGGCATGGCTGCGGACCCTGGTGCGCGATCTCGAGGACTCGAACGTGGTGGCGTCGGGCGGCAGCGTGCGGGAGGCGAGCCCAGACGGGTGGCTGAAACGATACGAGTCGTCCGTCTCACCGCTCCACATGGGAGAGACCTCTGCGCGCGTCATGCCCGGGTCCCAGGTTGAGTTCCTTCCTTCGTGCAACGTCGCTGTGCGCAAGCAGGTCTTCCTCGAAGTGGGCGGCTTCGATGCCTCGCTCCGCTTCGGCGAGGACGTCGACCTCATCTGGCGATTGATCGAGCGGGGCGAGGTTCGATACCGGCCGGCCGGCGTCGTGTGGCACGAGCATCGGGGCCGTCTCGGTCCTTTCCTGTTGAACCGGATCAATTACACGACGGCGCAGGCCGTCTTCCTCTCGCGATTCCCTGGCAACCGGCGTCGTGTCGACGCTCCTGCAGGGATGGCGCTGGGCGCCGCGGTGGCGATCGGCCTCGCCGTGATCCATCCGGCCTTCGTTGCCGTCGTGTTGGTACCTGCGCTGGCCGAGGCGACCGCAGCCGTCGTGAGCGAACGCGGTTCCGGGGGCCCTATAGATGCGGCCATTCGCGTCCTCGCCGGCTACGCGTCGAGCGCCTACCGGGCGCTTTCTTTCGCCGGGCGACATTACGCGATCCCCGCCGCGGCGATATCCGTCGCGCTGGCCGGCGCGTGGCGGGGATGGGTGTTCGGTCTCGGGGTTGCCGGAGCGAGTGTCATCTTTCCGGCCATCGTGGAGTGGTTCCGCCGGCGACCTCACCTCGACCTCTTGCGGTTCGTCGCTGCGTTCGTGCTCGACTCGCTCGCCGTCGGCATCGGCACATTGGCCGGTTGCGTCCGCTATCGAACACTGCGTCCACTCGCTCTTAGGATCCGGCTCCATCTATCAGCGCGAAACCTTCCCGCGACGCGGTCGGCGCTCCCGGAGCCGCAACTGACCGAGCCGTCGTGATGGGCGCGTCGGCGGCCGGCGTTACGGTGGTGCTCGCGACGCGCGACCGGCCGTCGCTACTCCATGGCGCCGTCGCTTCCATCATCGAAAGCCTTCGTTCCTTCGATGAGCTCATCGTCGTCGATTCCGCATCCCGCGATTCGGCGACTTCGCAGATCGGCCGTGAAGCGGGCGCACGGGTGATCCGGCTCGAGGTTCCCGGCACGTCGCGCGCGCGCAACGCCGGGTGGAGGGCCGCTCGCGCGCCCATCGTGGCATTCACCGATGACGACTGCGAGGTTCCGTCGGATTGGACCGTCCGGATCGAAGCAGGGTTCGCCGACGTGGGGGTGGGCTTCGTGACGGGAAGGGTTCTCGGCGATCGCGAGGCGTCGATCGCATCGGCCGCCGTAGTCGACGAGACACCCAAGCGGTTCGACGGGCCATCGGATCCGGCCGGGCTCGGCTCGGGAGCGAATATGGCGTTCCGGAGGGATGCGCTGGAGGCGATCATGGGCTTCGACGAACGGATGGGTCCCGGCACCCCCCTTCGCGCGGCAGAAGACCAAGATGCCTTCTGGAGAACCTTGCGAGCAGCGAGGGTGGGCCTTTACGACCCGACGATCGTCGTTACGCACCGGCTTTGGCGAACCCGCAGGGGAGCCGTGGCCCGCGAGTACGCGTACGGGGTCGGAGCGGGTGCGCTCGCCGTGAAACTGATCCGCAACGAGGACCCCGGGGCATGGCGGCTGTTCCGACGGCGGCTGTGGGGCGACGGGATCGCGCTCGCCGCACGTCACCTCGTCAGGGGGTACGAATCGGGCGCTGCCGGCGCTACGGTGAAGGCGTTCGGGGTGGTCGTCGGGTCGATCCGTGCTTCGAGGCTGCGTCTCGAGTCGGGAGTGTTCGCTCGTCCGCAGCACTAGTTAGTTAGGGCGAGCTGCGACCTCTACGCGTGTTCGATGCGGCTACCCCTGGTTGGATCGGCTTACCCCAAAACGCGTTCCGCCCGCTTCTGCCGAGCAGCCGGAGACGCAGTTCGCGAGGCGCGAGGGTCGAGAGCCGCCTGCGGGACCTCAGTTATCCGCGAGTAGGTGTCAGGAAGTTCGTCTCGCCGGCTTCAGCGGCGAAGCCAACGGGTGAGCTGGTAGTAGTAAGAACGGTTGAGCGTCAGCGCGGCGAAGGCATAGAAGGGCAAGACGGCAGCTGCACGTGCGAGCTCAACCGGGTTTGGACGAGCACCTACCGGCTCATAGCTGAGACGCTTCATCACGCGCCGGGCCACGAGCTCGCAGAGGAAGACCTCTGTCGGGCTGAGACGCCTGCGCCACCGAAAAGCCTCGTGCGGGTCGAGGCCTCGGCGGCCGCGGAGCTCGGCATACGGGCGACTGTGGGTCACGTCGAGCATGCTCTCGTCGAACCCGAATCCGAGGAAGTCGCAGAGACGCGGCAGGACGGCTCGAGGACGCTCGACCAGATCCTCGAAGCGCAGAACGAACACGCGTTCGTCGCCGGCGTGGCGTTCGCCCGCCCGTACGGCCACCCGCCACTGCTGGGCGACGAGGACGGGATGGGAATTTATCCGCCATCGCCGTCGCTCGGCGGGTACCGCATGCCGCCAGCGCTCCATCGCCTTCAACCTTTCCTTCTGAGCCGCGAGGACGCCGCGGGGATCGCGCACGACTACGACCACCCGAGCGTCGGGAAAGAGGTCGAGGATCTTGTCCACGAAGAAGACGTTGCGCGGGGTCTGCTCGCAACAGATGGCCTTCCCGCGAGAAGAGGTCTCGTGCGATAGGACCTCGCGAAAGAGCGCGGGAGCTGTCAACGCGTCGTCGGGAAGGTTTGATACGAGCATGGATGCTTCGGTTTCGAGAGCTTTCGTGTCGATATCGTTATCCTTCAGGAATCTCCGCGCGCGCCGAAAGAGCTCCGTCGCGAGGGTCGTGGCCTCATCTCGACGAAGCCGCACGACTCCTGAACGAGGCGACCAGAGCCCCCCGAAGAAGTGCAATTCCTGAAGCAACGCGACGTCGCCACGCTCGTTGAGTATGCGGCCGACGAGGGTGTTACCGCTCCGGCCCTTCCCGCAGATGAAGATGACTGGCGCTGGGGTGCGCTTCCTATCGAGCACCTTCCGACTCTCTTTCGGACAGCCCGTCAGACGGCGCTTCGAACCCGATTGCGGGCGCGTCCCGTCGACCGATTGGAATCTTGAACGATCTTGAACCCTCTGTTGGGCGCTATACCATGAGATCTGTTTTCCTTGGGCCGGTTGCGGTCGAGGGTCTCGCAGGATACCAGCGGGTCACACTGAAAGCCAAGGTGCGCACGTTGAACGAGACCGCGAGAAATGGTGAACCATTGGCGGGACGCGAGGTTAGCGCCGGCCAAGCACCGGTACCGAGTGACGACGCGAGGCCGTACGGGTAGGGCTTACAACGCAACATCGTGCGCTATCGGCGAGGGACCGCGAGGCCCGGCAAGCACTGCACGCTCCGCACGACGTACGTGCCGCTCTTCCTGGATTCGCTTCTTCCGCGCTCGGAGACTTCGAGACCGGAAGCCTTGCGCACGATCGAGTTCGGGTGCGGGGCGGTCCGCGAGGCTTAGCGTCGCCATTCCGGTTCCCCTACGGTAGGCGAGCGCGGCGCGGAAACAGATCGACCTTTCCGCGGTATCCCGACTCTGGACGAGTATCCCGCCCCTTCGAGGACGCTGGCTTCGAGATCGCGCGGAAGGACACGCTCGGATGGGTTCCTCACTCCGCCAAGGGACTCGGGTTCTGGGCCACGCGCGCCGCTTCGCCTTTGCTCGGCCGCCTCCTGCCGTCACGCGCGATGCGTTCGCTCGTGATCGCCCGCAAGACCGTTTAGTTGCTAGGTCGGACGCTCCTGCTTCTCGATCATGCGCCATAGACGGCGCGCGCCGATCGCGGGATCTCCGATCACCCATCCGATCCGGGCCGCCAGCGACTCGGCGGCGACGATGGAGCGGACCTTGCGGGGCAGCTCGAAGAGAAATCGACGATGGAGCGCGAGGCGTTCGCGCTGACTCTCCGCACCGATCAGCTGCAGCTTCGCCTCATGGTAGGCAAGACACGCCTCCGACATCTCCGCGCGGTGTTTCTCTATGAACCGCACGTGTCCGTCACGGAGCTTCTCTCGCGTGCCGGTCAGCGCTTGAGACCCGTGGTAGACGTAGGTGCACAGCGGCTCCGGCACGACATCGAATCGTCGTTTCTCCGCCAGGCGGAACCAGAGGTCCCAGTCCTCGCACGGCGGCAGCCGTTCGTCGAATCTCACGATGCTCTCGTCGAACGCGCTCCTGCGCAGCGCGATGAAGGAGGCGCCGCCGGCGAAGTCGTTCCACAACAGCCCGCGCGCCGATAGTCGTGTCGGACCCTTCCACACGGTGATCCGCTGCTTGCCCTCGAAGACGATCCGGTAGTGACAGGAAACGGCCCCCACGTCCGGGTGCTCGGTCAGATACCCGACCTGCCGCTCCATCTTGGTCGGGTGCCACATGTCGTCGTCGTCGAGGAACGCGATGAATTCGCCGTTGGCGTGCGTGATCCCGTGGTTCCGCGCCCTGGCCGCGCCGGACGCCTGCGGTTTCCGTAGGTAGCGGATCCGGCGATCATCGGCGGCGAGCGCTTCCACGACGGCCGGAGTCGCGTCCGCCGAACCGTCGTCCACCACGACGATCTCGATGTTGCGGAGGGTCTGCGCGCTCGCGCTTCGGATTGCCGCCGGCAGGCGATCGGCGCGGTTGTGTGTCGGGAGGATGATGCTCACGAGCGGCGGGGTAGTCATAGGCTTGGCCCGAGCGCCGGCGAACCGGCACGCTGCATCGCGCGGGCGTAGATGGCACGGATCCTTGGAACCACAGCCTCCGTGGTGTGGTGCGCGAGGGCGTACCGTCGCCCCGTCTCGCCGAGCCGGCCCGCGATCTCGTCATCGGAAAGGAGCAGGTCCATGGCGGCGGCGAGCGCCTCGGGGGACTCCGGAGGGACGATCAGCCCCCCTCCGCTCTTGTCGACGAACTCCCGGAGTGCAGGATCGTCGCTCACGACGACCGGACGGCCGAGAAGCGCCGCCTCGATCACCGTGATGCCGGCCCCCTCGGGGACCAGTCGCGGGATGGCGGGGGCGACGAGGAGGCGCGCGGCTCCCATGAGCGTGCGGACCTCGTCTTCGGCGAGCCGCCCCAGCATCTGAACGCGATCGCCGAACGGAGCCGCGAGTCTTGACAGCTTGATGGCCTCGGAGCCGTCGCCGGCGATCAGCAAGCGTGCCGTCGGATGTCGCGCCGCTATTCGTCCGAATGCTTCTACGGCGACGTGGGCTCCCTTGTGGGGGCTCAGCCGTCCGACGACGACGACGTCGGTCGATGTCCGGATCGGCGCGGGTTCTTTCGAGGGTGCCGTAGCGAATACGGGAACATGCTCCACGTCCGGGAACCCGGCCGTGCGCAGGCGCCGTGCGATCTGTTCCGATACCGCGACCGCGACGTGGATGCTGCGACTCGCTATGCGGGTGTCGACGACCCCTTTGAGGCGTGCTGCCGCCGCCCGCAAGCCGCGGGCCTGGTCGTCGGGCACACCGAACAACCGAACGTCGTGGACGGTCAGGACGGTCGCCGCGCCCCGAGGGACGCCCAGGACTGATACGGAGAGCTCGCGGAGGATGTTGTGGTGGTGGACGACGTCGGGCCGGAAGTGGGCGGCGACACGCGCAAGCGCGCGACGGGCCAATGGATCCCAAGCGTCGAGGAGGCGTCCGAGACCCCGATGCCTGACCTCGCCCGCGAACAGAGCGGTTTCATCGCCCGCTTTCTGCAGGCCGTCGAGCAGCCGGGCGGCATAGATCTCGGCGCCCCAGCCGGCGCCGAGCGGGAGGTCGTTCACGAAGAGGATGCGCATCGTCCACGGCAGGGCCGCCGGGTCAATGTACCAGGGCTCTTACCGGAGCCGAGCTTGCTCCGGTGATCTCGGCTCGTCCGGAAGGCCTCTCCGCCCCAGTGTCGAATACGCTGGATCTCTATGGTTTCATTGCGCAGGATCCAGAAGGACTGGAACGAATTCGGCAAGACCGATCCGTTGTGGGCCGTGATCACCGCCGACGGTAGGCGCGGGAACAAGTGGGATCTGGACGCCTTCTTCGAAACCGGACGGACCGAGATCGCGCAAGTAATGCAGACGATCGACGGGCTGGGAGTGGCGGTCGCGAAGGGGCGTGCTCTCGACTTCGGCTGCGGGGTGGGCAGGCTCTCCCGGGCACTCGCCGATCACTTCGAGAGCGTCGTCGGGATCGACATCGCTCCGTCCATGATCGAGCTGGCCAACCAGATGAGCTCCGTCGATGGACGGTGCACATACGTGCTCAACGATTCGAACGAGCTTCGCATGCTTCCGTCTGACTCCTTCGACCTCGTGTACTCGAACATCACTCTTCAGCACATGCCTCCGCGATACAGCCGGCGCTACTTCGAGGAGTTCCTGCGGGTAACACGCCCCGAAGGGTTGATCGTGTTCGAGCTGCTTCGGCCTCCCAAGAGCCGGTATCGGAGGGTCCGAGCCATCGCAGGCCGCGTTCGGCATCAGCTCCTGAACCGGCCGTCGATGAGGGCCTATTGGATGACCGAGCAAGCGGTTCGGAGGTTCTTCGAGCGGCGCGGCGCTACGGTCTTCGACGAGGCCACCACGTATGACGACGGACACGCAGAGCGGGTTAGGTACTGCGTCGCACCGCGCAGCGTTAAGCGTTAAGCGTTAAGCGTTCAAGGGGACGGCCCCGTGCTTACGACGGGCCGCGTCGGTGGAGCAGCGCCGGGATCGTGCGGACGAGGAGCCGCATGTCGAGCCACAGCGACCAGTTCTCTATGTACGCGAAGTCGAGCTTGATCATCTCTTCGTAGGTAAGCTCGTTCGAGCCCGAGACCTGCCAGTATCCGGTGATCCCCGGGCGCACGGCGTGACGCTGATTGTCGACCGGCCCGAAGTCCTGTGGCTCCACGGCGAGCGGCCGGGGACCGACGAGCGACATGTCGCCGCGGATAACGTTCCAGAGCTGCGGCAGCTCATCGATCGACAGCCGGCGGATCAGGCGCCCGACCTTCGTGACGCGCGGGTCGTCGTACACCTTGAACAGCAGTCCGTTGCTGACGTTGTGATCGCGGAGATCGATGATCAGCCGCTCGGCGCCGACGACCATAGAGCGGAACTTGAGCATGTGGAAAACGTCGCCGTCGCGGCCGACACGGCGCTGCCGGTACAGGATCGGCCCCCGGTCGAGCACCTTGATGCCCAGCGCGACGAGCCCGAGGATCGGCCCGATCACGAGCATGATCAGCGATCCGACGACGATGTCGAACAGACGCTTGCCCGGGAGGGCTCGGTGATGTTGCGCGATCTTGCCGAGCGAGATCAGCGGCAGCCCGCCGGCCTGCGTGACGAGCCCGGGATGCAGGAAGAACTCGGACATCGGCGGCAGCATCGAGAAGGACACGTCCCCTTCGGATCCCTTCACGCACTCGAGGATCGCCTCGTCGCTGCCGTCGGGCGCGAGCACGACGTGCTCGATGTCGGCGTCGGCGATCGCGCGCGAAAGCTCCTGTGCGGCTGGGAACGAAGGGACGAACCGCGTGTAGCCGTGACCGTTGCCCGTCGGCAACATCGCGACGGGAAGGAGCCCGACCTCCGGGAAACTCATGAGCTTGCGTGAGAGCAGGCGGCCGTGCTTGCTGTCGCCGACGATCAGCGTGCGCCGAAGGCCGATGCCACGGCGGCGAGCCTCGACGAGTGTCAGCCAGGTGAGGAGTCGCATCCCGATGAGCGACGAGGCCGCCACAACTCCGAAACGAACGACGTCCTTGCGCAGCCACAAGCCTATGTCCGGCGCGATGGCGAACGCGACGAGAACCGTGAGAGCCGTCGGCATCCCGATCAGCGAGATCGCCCAGAGGACGCCCTGCGTTTCCAGGGTCGTCCGGAAGCGGTACCAGTTAGAGACGTAAAGGACCGTTATGAGGGCCGCCGTGAGCGGAACGAGCGCTTTCACCGGCACACCGGCCAGCGCGGCGGCGCCGCCGACGGCGAGAGCGTCGATCGGAAGAACCCGCGGCCCATCCGCCCGGTGAACCGTGTCGAGGGCCCGGAGCCAGCGCGGGAACCGCCCGCCGGCCGCGACCGAGGCATGCGTCTTGACCTGCGGCTTTGCAGCGTGAGGCCGCCCGAGGCGTTCCTCTACAGTGCCTGTGGCCATGTCAGTCGTCACGCGTGTCCCCTGTACATGTACGCGGGTTACGTCTGAGCCTTACACGCGGATAACGAATCCCCTTGTCGCTGGATTCGCCGAAGAGCCAAGGAATCCTCTCTAAGCGGCAAGTTCGGGCGACTGTGGGTGATTCAGTCGAGACGGCGAGTGAAGTTGAAATTGTGGCCGCTGCCGGAGCCTCAGATGGTCGACGGGCTAGACTCGCCCTTCGATGCGGCTGGCCGTTTACCATCCCTGGACCTACCTGCAAGGCGGGATCGAGCGGATCCTCGTCGAGCTCTTCCGTCGTAGCAGACACTCCTGGACCCTCTATACCCACCGATTCGAGGCGGAAGGAACGTTCCCGGAGCTATCGCGTAATCCCGTCGTCGAGCTGTCACCGAGAGTGTCGGTGAAGCGGTCTATCGGCCCGCTTGCCCACGCTGCGTGGACGATGGGGAGAGCCCGCCTTCCCGAGGACGGCAGCAGGGCACTTCTGGTCTCCTCGGAAGGGCTGGGCGACTTCATCGTCGCTCGTAACCGCCTGCCCTCGGTCTGCTACTGCCACACGCCGCTCAAGATCTTCCACGACCCGGCGACGAACCAGGCGCTCAAGCGCCGCGATCCTCGTAAGGCGCTCGCCTTATCCCTTCTCGGCCCGGCGTTCAACATCGCCGACCGGCGGATGTGGCGACGCTTCCGGCACGTGTTCGTCAGCAGCGAGGAGATCCGCGGACGCGCCGAGCGCGCCGGCCTGCGCCCGTCGGGTCTGGTCGAGGTCCTTCCGCCCGGCGTCGACCTGGAATGGTTCACCGACGACGGGAACCCTCGCGAGCGGTTCCTGCTCGTCGCCGGACGGGTGAAGTGGTGGAAGAACATCGAACTCGCGATCGCCGGACTTGCCGAAGCGCATCGCCGCGGCTCGACCGCGTCGATGGTGATAGCCGGCGGCGTCGACCCTCTCGACGGGGCGTATCTCGAGGGTCTCCGCGCGCAGGCGCGAGGGTTGCCGGTGACGTTCGAGACGGAGCCGACCCAGGAGCGCTTGCGGGAGCTCTATCGTCGCTGCGCCGCGCTCGTTCTTCCGACATTGAACGAGGACTTCGGCATGGTGCCGCTCGAGGCGATGGCGTGCGGAGCTCCCGTCGTCGCCGTGGACTCCGGCGGCCCGCGCGAGACCGTCGTTCCCGGCGAGACCGGCTGGCTGGTGCCTCCGACGCCGGAAGCGTTCGCCGAGGCGATCGCGCGGGCGACCTCCGGCGAAGGCCCGATCCCCGGCGTTCGCGAGGCCGCACGTGCCCGCGCCGAGCAGTTCACATGGACGAGATTCGTGAACCGTCTCGACGACGTGATGGAGGCGGTCGCGCTACAGGAACCCGAGCGAAGACAGTCCGGCCCGTAGTTGCTCGGCGGCGTCTACCCACCGCCAGTCCGGCGGCCGCCCGGGAACGACCTCGCCGCGGAGCGCGTCGCTCATTGCGCTCGCCCACGCGTCGACGTCTCCGGCGGCCACGAACCGAGCCGCGTCGCCGGTGCTCTCGTGCAGCACGGGGATGTCGGAGACCAGGGCGGGCACCCCGCACGCCAGTGCTTCGACCGGCGGCAGGCCGAATCCCTCGTATCGCGAGGGGAAGACGAGCGCGGCCGCACCCGTTAGGACGGCGCGCAGCTCGGGGCCGTCGAGATATCCGGTGCGACGCACGGTGGGAGCTTCCGGCATGCGAACCGGCGCGAAGTTGGGGTTCGGTCCCCCGACGAGCACCAGGAGATGAGGAGCGTGTCCGACGATCCGGAGATGCGCCGCGACCGCGGTCGCCACGTCCTTGCGAGGATCCGCCCAGCCGACGCAGAGGAGGTACGGGGCGTCGAGCCGAAGGCGGCTCCGCGCGCTCGCGACGGCCTCCGGCGCCGCCGGGCCGAAGCCGTCTTCGAGCGCGTTTCGAACCGTGAACACCCGGTCCGGGGAGAAACCCGAGCGGATGAGCTCCGACCGGATCTGCTCGCTCGGCGAAAGCAGAGCCGAGGCTCGCCGCGCGGAGGCGGAGGCGAGCCGGCCGTAGAGCCGACCGATGCGGCTGAACCACCGTGGATCGACGTCCCACCCCAGGTCGTGAGTCATCAGGATGCTGCGCTTCGCCGCCAGCGGGGCGGTGTTGGCGAGAGAGATGATCGGCCGCCCCCGAGCCGCCCAGGGCAGGACGACCTGCTCCCAAAGGTGCTCACCGACGCGACCCGGCGGCCTCCACGTCCGCCGGTCGGCTCTCGAGTCGTCGGCGTCGTTGGGGGCCACGACCTCGAACGGGATCCCGGCCGCCCGTGCCCCGTCGACGAGCCCTCTGCCGACCCGATGGATGCCGGTCGGGGGACCGAGCATGAACCGGCCGTTCACGACGATCCTCACGTCAGCTCCTCCCCGAGGCGACCGCGGAAGGATACGGGGCGCCGGAGAGCCGTGTCATGGGCAGGAATCCCCCGGAGCGCGACGAAACGGTATGGGCACCAGGGGGGTTGGGATGCGGGGACGCCGGGCCATTCAAGCGGTTTCCGTCATGGCCGTCATCTTGCTCGGGATGTCGGTCCTCGCACCCATGGCGTCGGCGGCCGTCACCGTTCCGTTCGGGTTCGGCGACGAGCTCGTCGCGCCGCTGTTCCAGCCGACCGCGATCGCATTCACGCCCGACGGCCGGATGCTCGTGGCGCAGAAGCTTGGCCAGCTCAGAGTGTTCACCCCCAGCGGGACGTTGCTGGATACGCCCGCGCTCGACGTTTCGTCGAAGCTGTGCGCGAACAGCGAGCGGGGTCTGCTCGGGGTCGCGGTGGATCCGGGCTTCACCACCAACCGCTTCATCTACCTCTTCTACACCTTCAAGAAGTTCACCGGGTGTCCCGTGAACTCGGCGACCGTTCCTGTCAACCGCGTGTCGCGTTTCGTTCTGCCCGCATCCAACGTCGTCGCTCCATCGTCCGAGGTCGTGCTCATCGACAACATCTTGTCCTACGGCGGGTATCACAATGCGGGGGATCTCCGATTCGGCAAGGACGGGAAGCTCTACGTGAGCGTGGGCGATGGTGGGTGCGACTACGCCGGCAACTCGGGATGCGCAACGCTCAACGACGCGGCACGCGACAAGCACGTCATGCTCGGGAAGATCCTGCGCGTGAACCGCGACGGCACGATCCCGCCGGACAACCCGTTCAACGCCATGGCCTCGGCCCGATGCGGCATCACCGGGAGCGCGGCGCCCGGCGTGTGGTGCAAGGAGACGTACGCCTGGGGCCTGCGGAACCCGTTCCGCTTCGCGATGGACCCGGCCGCGGCCGGTGCGCGCTTCTACATCAACGATGTGGGACAGAATCTCTGGGAAGAGATCGACGAGTCCAAGCCCGGAGCCGACTACGGCTGGAACGTCCGAGAGGGCCACTGTAAGACGGGGTCGGTGACCAATTGCGGGCCGCCTCCCGCCGGGATGACGGATCCGATCTTCTCCTACGCCCACACGACGGGATGCAGCTCGATCACCGGCGGAGCGTTCGTGCCGGCCGACAGCGGCTGGCCGGCGACGTACCTCGGAAAGTACCTGTTCGGAGACTTCGTCTGCGGCGGGATCTTCCTGCTCGGCTCGTCCGGCGGCGGGTTCACCATGACGCCGTTCGCGACCGATCTGGGCAACAGCACGGTTGCCCACCTCGAGTTCGGTCCGCCGAACCCGACCCGGTCGCTCTACTACGCCACCTTCCAGGCAGGCGGCCAGATCCGCCGTATCTCCTTCTCTCCCGTCCCGGTCGCGGTGATCGCCGCGGCTCCGACCTCCGGCCCGGCCCCTCTGACGGTGACCTTCGACGGGTCGGACAGCGCCGATCCGGAGGGGCAGGCGCTCACCTACCTGTGGGACTTCGGTGACGGCGACACCGCCACGACCGCAGGGTCCGGCCTGTCGCACACCTACACGGCCGACGGCAGCTACGTCGCGTCGCTGCGTGTCCGCGATACGGAGGGACTCACATCGGATCCCGACACGATCTTGGTCGCGGTGGGAAACACGCCGCCGGTGCCCACCATCGCCTCACCCGCTCAGGGTTCCTACTTCCGTGTCGGCCAGACGCTCACGCTCAGCGGGTCGGCGACGGACGAGCAAGAGGGCGCGGTGCCGGCGTCGCGGCTGACCTGGACCGTGCTCCGGTTCCACGATAATCACACGCATCCGTGGGTCGGCCCCGTGTCGGGCAACAACATCTCCTTCGCGACTCCCGAGCCCGAGGATCTGCAGGCGGCGACCAACAGCCATCTGATCGTGTACCTGACGGCGACCGACTCGGCCGGGCTTTCCAGCACGGTAAGCCGGACCGTGCTGCCCATCAAGGTGCCGCTGACGTTCAACACCAATCCGACCGGCCTGACGCTGAAAGTCGCAGGTCAGACGTTCAAGGCGCTGGTAACGATCACGTCTTGGTCCGGGTGGGCGTTCGAGATCGAGGCCCCGAGCCCGCAGGGCAAGTATCAATTCGTCTCGTGGTCGGACAAGGGCACCCGGGTCCACACGATCACCACGCCCGCATCTCCCACCTGGTACACCGCTCGATTCGTGAAGCTGGCCCTTCAGTAGCGGCGTCCTCGGAAGCTTCGGGGGTCAGCGGCGCAGGAGGGTAAAGGCCCTGGTCGGGCTCGTCACGGGCCCGATTTTTCGACCAGGCGAATGGGCAGGAAACCTTCCGGGGCATGACGAACCAACCGGAATGCTACTGTCCGGTCGGAAATCCTTTCGAGCCTGAGATCGGACCACGTCGGGCGCGACGGGCACCACCCTGGGGAGGGAGCCAACTCATGCACGGGCGTATCCGCGTTTTGCTCCTGGTCGGTAGCATCGTCGCCGCCGGTCTCGGTATCGCGGCGGCGGCTCCATCGCCGGTCCATCCGCTGCCGCACCCGCTTCCCGAGCCGGGCTTCCTCGAGCCCGTCCCGGCGGGGGAGTGCACCTCCACGAACGAGTACGAGACCAAGCTCTGGTCCGGCTACGGGGACAAGTGCAAGCGTCTTCACTTCGTCTTCGGCCCGATCATGGCCAAGCCCGGCCAGAACGACGTCCTCATCGAGCCGGTCACCATCCAGAAGCCGGCATACGACGGATACATCGTTCGGTTCCGGCCCGACCTCGTGGACGTGACCAACCGGCCTCCGCCGATCGAGGAGATCCACCTCCACCACGCGACCTGGCTGAACGTCTACCCGCAGTACGGCAGCGGCCCGTTCTTCGCGGCCGGTGAGGAGAAGACGATCGCCACGTTCCCGCCGGGCTACGGCATGCACGTCGGCGCGACCGATACGTGGCTGCTGCTCTACATGGTCCACAACGCGATCCAGACGCCGCGGCCTGTCTGGATCACCTACGACGTCGATTTCGTCGCGGAGGAAGACGCCGAGGCGCTCGGCATCGTGCCGGTGAAGCCCGTGTGGCTCGACGTGCAGCAGAAGCCGATCGCCCCGGGTGCCACCGACACCGGCGGCAACCCGGTGTTCAACGTGCAGCGCGGATTCGGCGCAACGGACTCGGCGCTCTTCGGTGATCCGGCGATCGGCGCCGGCACCGGACTGCACGTGTGCTCGTGGCCCGAGCAGAACTGCGCGCGCCACGACGTCTACGGCAATGTGACGCCGCAACAGGGCGTCCCGATCACGGTTCCGGGCGCCGATTGGACGGTGACCAAGGACTTCGAGGGGACCCTGATCGGCATCGGCGGCCACCTGCACCCCGGCGGGATCCGCGACGAGGTGTCGCTCGTCCGTGACGGCGTCGAGAAGCCGATCTTCTTCTCCGAGGCCGTCCCGTGGGAGCACAACGACGTCAACGGCAACGGGAAGATCGAGGCCGGCGTCTACGACGAGTTGGACTCGTGGGACTTCTCGATGACGGTGACCGGCTCGACGCTCGGCTGGAAGGTCAAGATCAAAGAGGGCGACATCCTCCGGCTCAACGCGATCTACGACTCCCAGAACGCGTCCTGGTACGAGAACATGGGGATCGTCGTAGCGATGGTCGCTCCGGCCGAGACCGAGCGGGAAGACGCGCTTCACAACGGGCCCGGCGTCGACGTCTTCGACGACAACGTGATCTTGGATCAAGGCCTCCCCGAACTCGCGACGCCGGCTCCGGGTTGGCCGACGCCCTCGTGCACGCCCGACGCAGTGAGCGCGACGAAGCGGCTCTGCCTCCGTGGTCAGGTCACTCACGGACACATGGACGAGGCCAGTAACCACGGAGGCGCCGCGGGAGCGGCTCTTCCGGAGATGTCCGGACAGGTGGTCGACCAGCTCGTGTCGGTCGGGTTCACGTACGGGCAGGCGGACCTCGGTCTCGCGGGGACTATGGGCGTCCCGCAGCTGAAGCTCGGGAAGCCGGCGCGCTTCTGGAACGTCGATTCGCCGCTCGACATCTGGCACACCTGGACCCGCTGCAAGGAGCCGTGTACCGGTGGCACCGGGATCTCGTATCCGATCGCGAATGGCGGCACGGGTGTGAACGACACGATGGACTTCGACTCGACCGAGATCGGCTACGGCCTGTTCTTCTCTCCGGCGAGCGGCCAGCTCGGCGGACCGAACAAGTCGACCGGCGAGGCGCTGCAGGACGGGCTCTTCTGGGACTTCACGCCATCCCAGACAGGCACGTTCTCGCTGTTCTGCCGCATCCATCCGTTCATGCGCGGCGTGTTCCAAGTCGTGGAGTAGGGAGGGAGGAGGATGCATTCAAGCAAGCGCAGGGGGTCCGTGTTGGTAGCGCTCGTTGCGGTGGTCGCCGTGCTTGCGATGTTCACGCCGGCGAGCGCCGCGCCGTCGTTCGTGGTCGCCGGGCCCGGCAACGCCGCTTCGCCGGTTTACTACACGCCGTTCGTTGTCCTGCAGAAGGGCCAGGCGCTCAACTTCGTCAACCTCGACATCGCGCCGCACGACGTCCGCTCGACGAGCGGCCTCTTCTACTCAGCCGTGATCACGATCGGTAAGAAAACCGCGGTGGTGGGCGTGAAGAATCTGAAGAAAGGCTCGTACAAGTTCTATTGCTCGCTCCACCCGATCATGAAAGGCACGCTCCGGGTCATCTGACGTCTCGACACGAGGACGAGTCATGCTCAACTGGAAACGCTCCTGGCCGGATCTGTCCGAAGATTTGCCGCTCGACGTGACGCCGTATTCGAACGGCGAGTTCATCCCGCCGCCGCCGACCGAGAAGCAGAAGCTCATCATGCGGCTGGCCAACGAAGAGTCCGAGCGCCTGCGCCGAAAGATGGGGATGTCGCGCCGGCAGTTCGTGCGCACGGCAGCGGCGTACACCGTCGGTCTGTGGGCGATCAATCAGGTCGGGCTACGGTTCGGAGGCGACGCACGCGCCGACAACACCGAGACGACCGAGCCCTGCGACCTCGAGTGGGAGGGCGCGTCCGGTGTCGCGACGCTCGGCAACATGCCGGGTGAATTCATCTTCGACATCCAAAGCCACCACATCGACGCCAACGGCCTTTGGCGCGTAAGGAACCCGGCCTTCGAGGTGTTCTTCACGGCGGCGTGGTCGCAGGCCGGGCCGACCGGCGGCACGCCGGGGATGCGTCCGGACGGGACGATCCGCGGGTTCGGCGCCGGGGAACTCGACCCGATGGCCAACCTGTCGCGCTACCACTACGTCAAAGAGATGTACCTCGACAGCGCGACGAACATGTGCGTGCTATCGGCCGTGCCGTCGTCGCCCGAGAATCAGCCGTTGCCGATCATGGAGGCCGCGGAGACCGTGGCCATGGTCAACGAGATGGCAGGCGGCACGCAGCGTGCCGTCATGCACGCGTTCGTGATGCCAAACCGCGGCGCGTACGGCTCCAACCAAGCTCCCGTCGGGCCGGACCCGCTGTATATGCAGGAAGAGTTCGATGCGATGGAGGACATCGCCGGCTTGTATGGACCCGACGGCTCGAACATCCTGCGCGGCTGGAAAACGTACTGCCCCTGGGGAGACGTACCGAACGCTTCCGGCTGGATGTTCGACGACCGGGTGGGGGAGGCGTTCATCGCTCAGGTCCGTAACGTCGGCGACACGCTCGGCGCGCCGAAGGTCATCGCGACGCACAAAGGGTTCGCGCTCCCGGGCTTCGACCAGCGGGCAGCGTCTCCCCGCGACGTCGGTCCGGCCGCGAAGCAGAACCCCGACATCGCGTTCATCGTGTACCACTCGGGCTACGACATCGGAGACTCGCAGGGGCCGTACCCGACGCCGAACTTCGTCACGCGGCAGGGACGCGGCATCGACTCGCTGATCAAGAGCCTCATCGACGCGGGGCACGACGCGTCTCACTACGTTCCGGCCGGCAAGACCTTCGGCAACGTCCCGAACGTCTACGCCGAGCTCGGCTCGGTGTGGTCGGGCGTGATGTCGGACCAGTACGAGGCGGCTCATGTGCTCGGCAAGCTCATCAGGTACGTCGGCCCGAAACGCGTCGTGTGGGGGACCGACAGCATCTGGGGCGGATCGCCTCAGGGCATGATCGCGCGGCTCCGCGAGTTCCCGCGCGCCAACGAGACCGAGGCGCTCGAGATCTTCAACAGCTACGGGATGCCGTGGGCGCTGGAAGGCGACATCGAGGACCCGACGGTCAAGGCACCGACGCCGGAACGGACGATCCGTAACGGGATCCTGGGGCGCAACGCCGCCGTTCCGTACGGGATCGACCCGGATATCCAACGCAACGCGATCAACTGCGACGACCTTCATCGGACGCGGGACGACTACGTGGTCGATCTCGGCACGTTGAACGAGTCGGCGCCGATGCGCTCCAACGTCGTCTACGGCTATCGGAGCCGACGCGAGCTGTTCCGCGATCTGGCTTCGAAGCCTTGGGCACCGTAGAGCGATGACGAGACGAGCGGTCTTCCATGTGGCCCTTCTGGCCGTCGCTCTGGCGGCGGTCGTCGTTGCTCCGGGTGCCGGAGTAGCCGCGGCGACGTGCGCGCCGACGACCACCTCGACCGGTGACCCATGGCCCGGCGGTGAGTGGCGGACCTTCGGCCACGACTACGCGAACACGCGCACGCAGCCGCTCGAGACGACGATCGGACCCGCGGAGGCGCGCTCGCTCGCACCGGCATGGACGTTCTCCTCGACCGAAGCCGGCGGGGACGGCGACTTCACCGGTACGCCGATCGTGGCGGACGGATGCGTGTACGTCGGCTCGAACGGCGGCTGGGTGTTCGCGATCAACGCCGACACCGGCGAGCTCGTCTGGAAGACTCAGATGCCGGATGGAGGGGGCATCAACTCATCGCTCGGGCTCGACGGCGGCCGGCTATTCGCCGCCGTGTCGCACGCGTCGCGCAATCCGTGCAACGGGACGGAGTGCGAAGGTCCCTACGTGATCGCGCTCGATCAAGCGACCGGCGCGATCCTGTGGCAGTCGTCCTGGACGCGTACGGACGCCACGACCGTTGACGTCATCGATGATCAGCCGGGCGCGGACGTGTATTCCAGCCCCGTGATCTTCGACGGCGTCGTATTCGAGGGGGTCTCTGGAGGCTCCGCAGAGCTCGGCGACGAGGCCGACCGCTACGCCTTCCAGGGCGGCTTCGTGCTGATCGATGCGGTCACCGGCGTGGTGCTCAAGAAGACTTACACGGTGCACCCGCCGTTGCAGCCGGACGATGAGTTCGCCGGCGCCGGCGTCTGGTCCACGCCCGCGATCGACCCGGACGCGAAGGTCGGGTTCGTCGGCACGGCCAACCCCTTCAAGCCGCAGGGGGAGCACGAGAACGCGAATGCCGTGATCAAGGTGGACCTCGACAAGACGAGCGCGACGTTCGGCGAGGTCGTCGACTCGTACAAGGGCAACGTCGACGAGTACGTGCGCGGGCTCTCGACGCTCCCGTGCTACGACATCCCCGGTAACCCCCCGCCGTACTATCCGCAAGGCATCGGCTCGTGCGGAGACATCGACCTCGATTTCGGCGCCTCGCCCAACATCTTCACGCGCGACGGCGTTCAGTTCGTCGGCGCCGGGCAGAAGTCGGGCGTCTACCACGCGTTCGACGCGGCGACGATGGGGGAGCAGGACGGCTGGACGTCCCTCGTCGGGGCTCCGACTTCCGTCGGCGGAATCGTCGGCTCGACCGCCTACGACGGCGAGTCGATCTACGGTCCGGTCACCGTCCCCGGTTACGTGTGGTCGGTCGGCGCGAACGACGGCGGACTCAACTGGATCGCCCCCATGCTCGACGGCGTGCACTGGGGTCCGCCGGTCACCGTCGCGAACGGCGTGGTCTACTCGCTCGACTTCCGCGGCTTATTGTGGGGCATCGACGCTTCGACCGGGCTCCCCGCCACCGTCATCCCCCTCATCGGCAGTCCGGGCGTGCAGCCTCCGGCCGTCACCTGGGGCGGGGTCAGCGTCGCGCGCAATACGGTTTACGCGACGGTCGGAACGGCGGTCGCTGGGGGAGGCGGGTACGTGCTCGCGTTCCGGCCCAGCTCGGGCGGCGGCGGTGGGTTGCCGTCGCTGCCGCAGCTACCCGCGCTTCCCGGGCTCGGCAATGGGGCCGCCGTGGTTGCCGCGCCGGGCGCCGTCGTGACGACCTACCTGACGCCGGTCGCCGTCGTGCAGGCCGACGACCCCAAACTCACGTTCTTGAACCTCGATATCGCTCCTCACGACGTGGATCACAAGCCGGCGGCGGGCGAGCCTCCGCTGTTCGGTCAGGATCCGATCGGTCTCGGGGGGACGGCGCCGGTGGACTTCTTCGGCCCGCTCGTGGCCGGCACGGTCTACGACTATTACTGCTCCCTCCATCCTGGGATGTTCGGGAAGCTGTTCGCGGTTTAGACTCGGACGGCCTTACGGCAAGGTCTCGCGGGATCCGACGGGGTCGGGTTTTCTCGGCCGTCCTCTCTCTGGCACCTGAAGCTCGAGCCCGCCCTCCTTAATCTCCTCGCACGGCGGATTCGTTCGGCTCCCAGGTGAGTGCAGCGCCTGCTTCGCATTTCAAGCCTTGCCCCGGCTCGCGCGCGGTTAGCGGATCACATCCCGAGGGTAAAGAAAGGCGGACGAAAGGAGGCGAGCCGTGGGCATCGGTGCCAGCATCTTCTTGTTTGCCGTCGGCGCGATCCTGGCGTTCGCCGTCGAGGCGGACACACGCGGGATCGATCTCAACGCCGTCGGAGTCATCCTCATGATCGTCGGGGCGATCGGGCTTCTGCTCTCCATGATGATTTGGAGCAGTTGGTCGCCGTGGTACCGGCGTCGCGACGAGACCGTCATCACCGAAGACGTGCACGAGCCCGTTCACCACCACCACTAGCCCGATCGGACCGGCACCGGGGACCAGAGGCCCGGTGCCGGTCCGTGACCGGGTCCGAAGGAACATGCCTAAGATCGGATACGCGCTCTCGAGCGAAGAGCACGCGGCGGAAGACCTCGTCGCGTTCGCGGCCGCCGCCGAGCAGACCGGCTTCGACTTCTTGATGATCTCGGATCACTATCATCCCTGGATCGATCGTCAGGGACAGAGCCCCTTCGTGTGGGGCGTGCTCGGCGGCATCGCACAGGTCACGGAGCGGATCCCGATCGGCACCGGAGTCACCTGTCCGATCATCCGGATCCATCCCGCGATCGTCGCACAGGCGACCGCCACAGCCGCTGCGCTCCTCCCCGGCCGCTTCTGGCTTGGGCTCGGCACGGGAGAGAACCTCAACGAGCACATCATCGGTGGACCGTGGCCGGCCGGCGACGCGCGGGTCGAGATGCTCGCCGAAGCGATCGACGTAATCCGCCAGCTTTGGTCGGGCGAGCAGACGACCCATCGCGGACGGTACTTCACCGTCGAGCAGGCTCGGGTGTATTCGCTTCCCGAGGAGCCGCCGCCGATCTACGTCGCCGCGAAGGGCGAGCGCGCGACCGAGCTGGCCGGCGAGAACGACGGGCTCATATCGACGGTCCCCGACGACGACGTCGTCCGCCGGTTCGCGAAGGCGGGCGGAGAGAACAAGCCGCGGATCGGGATGCTCCATGTGTGCTGGGCCGCCGACGAGAAGACTGCGCGCAAGACGGCGCGCAAGTGGTGGCCGAACAGCGCGCTCCCCGGCGAGCTGTCGGTCGAGCTTCGCCTGCCACGCCATTTCGAGCAGGCTTCGGAGCTCGTATCCGAGGAAGATGTCTGCAAAGAGCTCACGTGCGGGCCGGATCCCGACCGGCACCTCGAAGCGATCCGCACCTACACGGACGCGGGATACGATCACGTGTACGTCCATCAGATCGGGCCGGATCAGCGCGGATTCTTCGCGTTCTATGAGCGAGAGATCCTGCCGCGCTTCCGGAACTAGGCCGCGCGGCGGCGAGGCTTCCGTTTCGCTACTTTCAAGCTCTTGCGGAGCGCATCCTCGACCGGGGGCAGAGATCCCGGGAGGCGCTTCAGGAACGCCAGCAGGGTCGCCTCGTCCGGGCGCAGCCGGTCGTCCGGTTCGGAACCGTTCTTCCTCGCCCGCAGTCTGGGCAACGTCGCGAGCGACCCGTCGAGGTAAGCGTCGACGATCGCGGGGTGCACGTAGCACGCGCGGCACACCGCGACCGTGTTCCCCAGCGTGGATGCGACCGTCTCGATCGCGCCGAGGATGTTGGTCTTCGCTTCGCGCTCAGACGTCGCCGGCGCAGCGTCTCGCAGTGCGCGCAACGCCAGCACCGTTCCCGCCCAGGTGCGGAAATCCTTCGCCGTGAAGTCCTCGTCGGTCGACGCCCGGAGGTAGGCATTCACGTCCTCGGAGTCGATGAGGCGGCGCTCGCCCGACTCATCGAGGTACTGGAAGAGGTGCTGGCCGGGGATCTCTTGACAGCGCTTGAGTATGCGCGCGACCCGTTGATCGCGAAGGTCGACCGTATGCATCTTGCCGCTTTTGCCGCGGAACTCGAACCGGATCGTCGAGCCCGACACGTCGACGTGACGGTCTCGCATCGTCGTCAACCCGAACGACCCGTTGTCCTTGGCGTAGCGCGTGTTGCCGACACGGATATACGTGAGGTCGATCAGGCGAACGACGGTCGCGAGAACTTTTTCGCGCGGGAGGCCCGGCAGGTTCATGTCCTCCCGGACGTGCTTGCGGATCTCCGGCAGGGCTTCACCGAACGCCGCCATGCGCTCGTACTTCGTCTGATCGCGGGTCTGCCGCCAGGCTCGGTGGTAGCGGTATTGCTTCCGACCACGCGCGTCCCGGCCCGTCGCCTGGATGTGTCCGCGAGGAGACGAGCAGATCCACACATCCGTCCAGGCGGGCGGCACGGCGAGCGCCTTGATGCGGCGAAGGTCCGCCTTATCGCTGATCGTCTTGCCGTCGGGGCCGGCGTAGGAGAAGCCTCGGCCGGAACGTTTACGACGGATCCCCGGGGCTTCATCGACGACGTAGACCAGGCCGGCGTCGCGCGCGGCTTCGACGGCCGGATCCTCCACCGGCGCACGTGTCGTCCGCTGAGTCCGATTCGTCTTCTTCGGCATGGTCTCGTCTCCGGATGAGGCTCGGCTTCCTTTCCCAGCCGGGGCGTTTTCGAAGCGTCGTCACTCTGTGCGTGTGAGCATGACCGGATCGTGGTAGGTATCCGGGATCGTTCGCTCCTTCGGCCCGGGAGGACTCGTGGACACCGCGTTCCACACGAAGCTCGAGCACGACGATCTTGCTTGGACCGTGGTGTGCGGAGGTGAGCTCGACGTCGCAACCGCGATGCGTCTCGAGGAGGCCTTCGACCTCTGCGAGCAGATGCTGCCCCGATCCATCCATATCGACGCTCGCGACGTGACCTTCATCGATAGCACCGGGATCACTTCGCTGATCCATTGTGCTCACCGGTGCAACGAGGAAGGGATCGGCTTCAGTCTGGACCCCAGCGAGCAGGTGAGGGCCATCCTGCACGAGGCAGGGATCGCGGAGCGCCTCCTGTTGGGGCGGCCCTCCGCTCCGACCCCCGCCTGAGCGGCGCGTCGGCGACGAACCGTCATCCACGGCATACTGCCGGGCGGATGAAGCTGCCGGTGATGCCGCCCGTGAAGCCGATGCTGGCCAAGCTCGTGACCGAGATCCCCGAAGGCGCCTTCTACGAGCCCAAGTTCGACGGCTTCCGGTGCGTCGTGTTCCGGGACGGTGACGACATAGAGCTCGGCAGCCGGAACGAGCGGCCGTTGAACCGGTACTTCCCAGACGTGATCGGCGCGCTGAAACGAGCGGTGCCGCTGCGATGCGTACTCGACGGCGAGATCGTGCTCATGGCAGACGGGCGTCTGGACTTCGAGGCGCTGCAGCAGCGCATCCATCCGGCCGCTTCCCGGGTCGCGATGCTCGCCCGCGAGACACCGGCATCGTTCATCGCTTTCGACCTGCTCGCTTTGGGCGAGGAGTCCATGACCGACCGGCCGTTCTCCGACCGCCGGCGCGCGCTCGAGGAGGCGCTTGCCGGCGCGAAGCCACCCGTGTACGTGATCCCTGCGACGTCGTCCATCGAGGAGGGACGGGATTGGTTCGACCGGTTCGAGGGCGCCGGCGTCGACGGGATCATCGCCAAGCCGCCCTCGATCAGATACGTGCCGGACAAGCGGGTGATGTTCAAGATCAAACACGAGCGAACCGCGGACTGCGTCGTCGCAGGCTACCGGCCCTACAAGAGCGGCGATGGGATCGGCTCGCTCCTCCTCGGGCTCTACGACGGCGACAACCTGTGGCCGGTCGGCGTTGCCGCGTCGTTCGCGGCGGCGTTCCGCAAGAAGCTCGTCGAGGAGCTCGAGCCGTACCGATCGGCGAAAGGCGATGCGCACCCATGGGCTCACGTGGGGCGAGCTCGTCGCGGGGTTGGTCGACCTCGCTCGCCGCGGTCGACCGGGCATCGGCCCGCTCCGGGAGGTGGTCGACCGGCACTATGGCCAGATCGTTGGAGACAGTCGTACCGAGGACAAGGCGTTCCAGATCCTGGTC
>JBBDRM010000168.1 GCA_040905475.1 Actinomycetota bacterium | reverse complement strand
CAACTCGTCGATCGGAGCCGCTTCGCCGAGGTCGATCCAGACAACGCCCGCGTCGGCGTCTGAATGCATCACGAAGGCAACGTAGCGCTCGGCCCCCCATCGGGATTCTTGACCAGTGGCCTGAAATTTGAACGTCGCATATTTGCCCAGCTCGACCAACGCCGCGCCGAACGCCACGAGGCTCTTCACCATAGGGTCGCTCGAGCGCTCGGCCTGAAGCCGGCCCTCACGGAAAATCTCCTTCGCCTCGTCGAACTGCATGCGCATCATCGTCGCGACCCCGAGCGGGAATCGGGCCATCCCCAAACCCCACACCGCATCCGATTCCTCGAACATGGCGAGGCCCTGCCGGGCAAGATCCTGAGCCTCGGCGAGCCGCGCGCTGTCCAGCGCGACGAACGCGAGCAGCACGCGCCCGATCGCCCAGCCGAACCCGCCCATGCCGCGCCGCCCCGGGCTCTGTTCTTGGACGATGGCGCTCTCGATCTGACGGACCAAGTCGGCGGCGTCCTTCAGCCGTCCTTCGAACAAGAGCACCCAGGCGCGCAGGCCGAGGCACCAGCCCGCCCCTTCCGCATCGCCCAGCTCGCCGAAGAGCTGCAAGGCTTCCTCGAGCGAGGCGTTCGCCGTATCGAGCTTCCCGAGCAGGAGATCGACCCAGCCGAGGTTCACCAAGCTCCACGCTTGCCCCCGCCGGTCGTCGAGATCCCGGTAGCGCGCGAGCGCCTGCCGGAACCAGATCGGCGCCGACTCGAGCTTCCCTTGGAATAGATCGGCGAGCCCGTGGGAGCGGAGCCCTTCCGCCTCTTCGACGCGGTCGCCGATCTCCCGCGCGATCTCGAGCGCCTGCTCGAGCAAAGCACGGCCCTCTTCGACGTCTCCGCGGATGCGCGACAGATCGCCGAGGAGCCGAAGTGCCTTCGCTTCTGCCGCGCGGTTGCCGGTGTCCTTCGCGCGGTCGTAGGCGGCGCGCAGGTGCCGCTCCGCCTCGATCGGCCGCCAGCAGCCAACGAGTGCTTCACCGAGGTGCAGCTGCAGATGGAGCCGGTCCTCATCATCGCGCGCGTACTCGAGCGCGCGATCGAAGAAGTCGGCGGCAGCCGCCGCGGCATCGAGCGAGATCGCGAGGTCGCCGGCGCGCTCCAGGTACTCGCGCGCCTTCTCGCGCGCCTCCGGCAGATCGACGCCAACTTCCGACGCGAGCCGCGACGCCCGCTCGTAGTGATGGGCGACGAGGTCGGCGAAGTCGCGCTCCAAGTCACACTCGCAGGTGACGTCCTCCAGCCACTTGCCGAGCGCGGCGTGCTGGCGTGCGCGGGCCTGCTTCGGCACGCTTCCGTAGGCCACCTCGCGGACGAGCGCCTGCCGGAAGCGGTAGGCGCGTTCGTTGGGAAGGCTCGAACGCGCGGCCGGCTCGATCATCTCGCGGTCGATCAGCTCCGCTAGGGCTTGCTCGACCACGTCCGGCCCGAGATCGGGCTCGAGGCCGACGAGGGCCCCGTCCCAGAACTCGTCGCCGATGACGGCGGCGGTTTGCGCGATCCGCTTCGCGTCCTGCGGGAGCGTGTCGAGCCGCGCCGAAACCAGCGCCTGCACGGTGACCGGCACGGTGTCGGCGAGATCGGCGGTGTCGGAGGTCGCCGGCAAGCCGCCCTCGTCGAGCAGCAGCCGCACGAGCTCCTCGATGAAGAACGGGTTGCCGCCTGCCCGCTCGAGGATCGACTCGCGGATCGCCGGGTGGAGCCCGCCTCCCTTGCAGAGGGTGTCCAGCAACTGGGCGGCACGATCGCGCGGCAGCGGCTCGAGCTGATGGACGACCGAGTCCGATCGTCCGGTCCACACCGGCCACCGTTCGACGAGCTCGGGACGCGCGAGGCACATGATGAGCATCGGAACCTCGCGCCCTCCGTCGACCAGATCCTGAACGAAGCGGAGCAGCGACTCGTCGGCCCAATGAAGCTCGTGGAACACGAGGACGAGCAGCTCTTCGCGCCCGGCCAGCGCCTCGAGCAGCGCCGCGGCGGACTGCAGTGACTCGTTGCCGCGGCCCGCGCTCGGCGTTTGGCTCGCCGTCGGTCCGACGCTGCCGCCGCCACTGCCGCCGACCGAATCTTTCAGCCCGGCCAGCGCGAGCAGCCGGTCGGTCTCGGCGACGAGGCCGAGCGAAGCGATCGTTCCTGCCGCGCGCGCCCGGGCCGTATCCGGGTTCTCCCCCTGCTCGATGTCCAGCCCGGCGCGGATCATCTCTTCGACGGCGAACGACGGCGAGGCGGTACCGTACGGGAGCGAGCGGCCGGCGAGGACGCGGATGCCTTGCCCTTCCAGCCGGCGCGCGAACTCTTCGGCGAGCCGGCTCTTCCCCATCCCAGCCGCGCCGAGGATGGTCGCCAGCGCCGAGCGGCGATCGCGCCGAACGATCCCCGACAGCGCCTCGAGCATCTCCAGCTCCTCGTCGCGGCCGATCAGCGGTGCCTCGAGCCGGTGGACGTGCTGGCCGGGGAGCGCGCGTTCGGTGACGGCCTCCCACACGGCCAGCGGCTCTGACTTGCCCCTGGCGACGATCGGCTCGTGTGCGCGGTATTCGATCGCGCCGGCGGTCGCGAGATACGTGCGCTCCCCGACCAGGACCTCGCCCGCCCGACCCGCGGTCTCGATCCGTTTCGCCGCGTTCACCGCGTCGCCGATGACCGAGTACTGATCGGCGCCGCCGACGATCCCGGCGACGACCTCCCCCGTGTTGACCCCGACCCGCATGCCGAGCTTCACGCCTCGATCCCGCTCGAGCTGATGCGAGTACGTCGAGAGGTTACGCTGCATCTCGAGCGCGCAGCGCACCGCTCGCTCGGGATCGTCCTCGTGCGCCTGAGGGGCGCCGAACACGGCCATGATCTCGTCTCCGATTATCTTGTCCACACTGCCGCCGTACAGGGTGACGAGCTCGGCGAGCCCCTCGAAGGCGCGATCGACGATCGACTTCACCTCTTCAGGATCGAGCCGCTCGCTCATCTCGGTGAAGCCGGTCAGGTCGGCGAACAGGACGGTGACGACGCGACGCTCGGCACGCGCCGCTTCGCCGAGCGACAGGCCGCACGTCGGGCAGAAACGCGCGCTCGTCGGCACTCCCGAACCGCACCGTGGGCAAGTCTTGGTCTCTATCTCGGTCGCCATCGCTCCTTATCCTGAACCGCCCGGCCCTCGCGTGCGAGTTTCGCCAGATGAGCCCGGACGCTCATCGCGGCGACCGGGTGCAGCACGGGGTCGACGTCCGTGTAGATGCTCGCGACGAGCTCCTCAGGGGTGACGGGGCCCGCCGCGGCCGCCAGACCGTCGAAAATCTGATCTTCGCGCATCAGCCGGTGGGCGATGTACTCCTCGATCACCGGGCCGGGCTGCTCGATCACCGGCCCATGGCCCGGATAGATGCGGTCGATATCCAGATCTCGGAGCCGTTCGAGCGAAGCAAGGTATTGCGTCATGTCGCCGTCGGGATCCGCGACCACGGTCGTCCCCCGTCCGAGGATGTGGTCACCGGAGAACAGCGTCCGCTCCTTGTCGAGCACGAAGCACAGATGGTCGCTGGAATGGCCCGGCGTGGCGACCGCCGTCAGCAGCCCGCCGACCCTCTCCCCGTCCGCGATCTTCACGTCACCGGGCCGGATCGGCTCGGCGTTGCTCGCGATCACGGCCCCGAACATCTCGGCGGCGCGCTCGGCGGCTTCGGCGTGGTCGATGTGCCGGTGGGTTATGACGACGGCTCGAACATCGACGCCGGCGACCACGGCTTCGATCGAGGCCAAATGATCATCATGGTTCGGCCCGGGGTCCATGACCACGACCGAACGGGCATCCCCGATCACGTACGTGTTGGTGCCTTCGAGCGTCATCGGGGAAGGATTCGGCGCGAGGATCAGCCGCACCCGCTCGGACAGCCAGCGGACGGCGCTGGTTTGGGTGCCGTCGCTCACGGCTCGTGCAGCGTTGAGTCGCCGGGGAGCACGACCCGCGGCTGTCCGTCGGCGAGCACCACCTTCGGGAGTTGCGCGGGGATCTCTTTGCCGCGCGTGCTCGCGATCACCTCACCGGCCGTCGGGAACCCGGCGAGACTCTCGAGCGTCTTGCGCGTCGGAAAGATGATCGAGAACAGCCCCTCGGCCGCCCGCGTGAGCGCGTCGGCCGGACGGATCCACGTGCTCGCCGTCGTCTCGACGTCGTCGTGCAGCGGCGATTGCCCCTCGAGCATCGTCGCCACGAAGAAGCGAGCGTCGTAGCGCTTGGGCGCGAACTCCGGCGTGATCCAGCGCGCGTAGTAGTGCAGCAGGTCCCCCGAGTACCGCAGCGATTCCTGCTTCGCGAGTTCCGCGAGCGATCCGCCGCGGGCGTTCAGCTCGTCCCGGTATCCGGCGAACCGCCTCTCCTCGTCAGCATCGTCGAAGCGCACGCCTTCGGAGTTACGGCGGGCCAGCAGCACGCCGGCCTCTTCGAACGTCTCCCGGATCGCACACAGATAGAACGCGAGCGCGCGATCCTCAGGCGCGTCGATGCGCTCGACGGCTTCGGCGACGGTCGGGCCGTCTAGATAGCCGGCCGCGTCTGCGTCGAGGTCCCGCGGATCGATCGTGCCTCCGGGAAACACATAAGCCCCGCCTACGAAGTCGCTGTTGAGGTGACGCTCGAGCATGAACACCTCGAGCCCGCCGGCACCATCGCGCACGAGCATGACGGTGGCGGAGTCTCGGGCCGGGGAGATGCTTCCGGGGGGATCGATAGGTACGGCGAATGAGGGCCGGTCTTCGAGCACGCGTCGTCTGATCTCGTCTCGAGACGCGGGATCGGGCATCGCGCGTATCGTAGCAATGCGCGCCGATCGCGGTTCCCCTGCGGAACGGCTACGCGATGGCGGAGCCCGGATCGATGCGGATCAGGCTCCCGGCCTGCGACGTCACGCCGTCACCGTTGTCGGTCACCCACACGACGCCTTCTCCCACGGCTACGTCGCTGAGGTACGCGCCGACCATGATCTGGTCGGTAACGGTTCCGGTGGAGATGTCGATGCGGCTGACCATGCCCGATCCGTTCCCGCCGCCTGCAACCCAGACCGCCCCCGCGCCAACCGCCACCGGGCCCGCCGATGCCACTTCGATGCGGTCGAGCACTTTCCCGCTGAGAGGATCGATGCGATAAACGGCAGGAGGCGAAGCCCAGGTCTCGCAGGAGCAAGACTTGTCATACCCCATGGCCCCCGACGAGGCCACCCATACCGAGCCCTCCCCCACGGCAACGTCGATCGGATTCACTACCGAGCTTCTCGCGACGATCTCGTGGCTCTCGAGATCCACCTTCAGAACGGCGCCTTCGAGCCCCGACGTAACCCAGATCGCCTGGTTCGTCGCCGCCAGCGCCCACAGCGGCCCGGCGCCGATGCGGACTTCCCCAGCCAGGGCTCCCGAGGAGGTGTCGATGCGGAGAAGGCGGCCGTCGAGCGCGGCGGTCCAGATCGAACCTTCGGCCCACACAGATCCGTGCGGGTAGCCCGACCCGAAGTCCAGCCGGCCCGTCAGCGTGCCAGCATCGCGATCGAACCGGAACATCCCATTGCGGGTGCTCCACGTGGTGCTTTCCTCCTCGATCCAAAGCGAGTCCTCGCTGAGCGCGAACCAGCCCCCGAAACCCGCGTCGTCGAGCTTCGGGATGGTGAAGGCCACTTGGTTGGTCTCCGGATCGATCCGCTCGGCCGCGTGCGCGCTCAGCGTCCACACTTCCTCATGCTCGACGAGAACCGCTGAGGTCCTGCCGACCAGTGGGATCACCGCCACGACGGCTGGCGCCGAACCCTGGGCCGCGCTCTCCGCATGGCGGCCTCCGACCCCGCGCGAGGGGGAGCCTAGGGTGAGCATCAGCAGCAGCGTGACGCCGATCATCCCGAGGAGCACGCCCCGGTGGATGCGATCCGCGATCGCCCGCGGCGGCGCCTCTCGAGGATCCGGATGTGCCGTCATGGCCGCCTCCTGCGCGAACGTCACTTCTTTTGACGCAATACCATGCGCGCCGGGTTCCCGTTCATGTCCGAATGGGCATACTCACGCCCCGCTCGTCCTGCGAAGGCCTTCCGCCACGGCGCACAGCGTCGCACCCGGAGGCGAACGGCTCTCGCGGCTCCGGGGGAGGCGCGCCTCGGGCGCTGAACCGGCCTCGACGATCCGACGCCTCAGAACTCGAACCGGGTGACGGAACCATCCGGCTCTCGTAGGACCCACAACCGTGCCCCTTCGGCCACTATCGCCTGGGGATGCGGCTGGACCTGCAGCCTGCCGTCCAACAGGTCCGTTGCGACGTCGATGCGGAACACCTGGTCCCGATTTTGACCAAGGAACCACATTGAACCGCTCTCGACTGCGAGGTGCACGGGGAGCTGAGGCGCCGAGATCACGTCCACCAGCCGGCCGGACGTGGTGTCGATGCGCACCACGGCATCCGATCTTTCGTCGTTGCCCTCATCGAGGGCAACTCCGACCCAAAGGGCATGGTCCGCGCCGGCGATCCCTTCCAGGATGAAGGCACGCGGGATGCGGACGCGTTGCCCGATACGGTTCTCGCGCGGATCGATCTTCACTACCGACCCCGCGTCGAGGCCGTTCCCCATCACCGGAACCCACACGGCGCCGTCGACGAAGGCGATCCCCGTCGGCGCACCTTGCAGCTCGATCGTCTGCGTGATGCGCCCCGTTGCAGGGTCGATGCGGTAGACGGCGCCCGCCTCGGGGAAGCCCTCTCCGGCAACCCACAGCGCCCCCCCTCCGGCCACCATCCCCGCAGGGTTACGGGTTTCGACCATGGAGATCCGCTTCCATCCGTTCGTCTTGGGGTCGATCCGAAGGAGTGACCACGAGGAAGGGACGCGCGGATCTGGCGTTGAAGTCGGGGGCGGAGGCAACTGCTCTGAGCCCGCGCGGATCGTTGGACTTTCGCCGGGCCGGAGCGGTTGGGCCTGCACGGAGAAGCTCGCCGACGTAGAGGGCCCAGCTTGAACATCACCGGACGATCCGCCGTCCAGGGTTGACGCCTGTCCGGAGAACTGCGTTCCGAAGCTGGTTCCGACCGCCCAGACGTAGCCCTCACCCGCCGTGAGCCCCCGCTGACCGAGGTAGTAGACATCGCGCTCGGTGAAATTCCCCGTCCGCCTCGCGTCCCCGACCATCTCGATCCTGGCCACGATCTTTGCGCTACGCGGGTCGATCCGGACGATCTGGTCGTGCGCATCCACCCAGATGCTTCCGAAACCGGAAACGATTTCGGAGGGCATACCTCCGATCGTCACCGAAGTCTTCGTCCTGGGCTCGATGGTCGGACCCGTGTATTCGATTGCGCGGGTCCCCGTCAGCGTCCCGACCGTGATCACAGCGCCGACGACAACCGCGGCCAGTGCGCCGGCCGAACCAGCGCCGATCATCACGCGACGCCGGCGGGCACGGTCAAGCGTGGAACGCGGCAGCACGTGATCGAGGCCGACGTCTGCAGCCTTGTCGCGGAGTAGTTGCCGGATCTCGGTTTCCACGTCACTCACCTCTGATCTGTCCGCGCATCGCTTCGAGGCCGCGAGAAACCAGCGACTTCACGGTCCCTCGAGGCACACCCATCGCCTCGGCGGTCTGCTCCTCGGAAAGATCCTGATAGAAGCGCAGAACGATCGCCGTTCGCTGTCGCGCGTTCAGACGCTGGAGGGACTGCCACAACGCCTCTCGCTCGACGGGATCGTGTCCCGATGCATCCGCCGCCACGGGGTGCTGCATCTCGCGCTCGAGGTACGCGCGCTCGACCTTCTTGCGCCGCCACCAGGAGTTGGTGAGGTTCACGATCGTTCGCCGAAGGTAGTGGCCGAAACCCTGCGGATCACGCAGGTCGAGGAAGCGCCCTGCCAGCCGCACGAACGCGTCCTGAACGAGGTCCTCGGCCTGGGGACGGTTCCCGGTCAGCAGGTAGGCCAGCCGCACGGCCTCGGGAGCATGCTCCGCGTACAGCACCGCGAGTCGCCCCCCGACCAGGGGTTCCGTCTGTTCCACCGTGATCTGCATCATGGCTCGCGATAAGAACGCTTTGCGAGCTTGGGGGGTTCCATCCCGGCCGGTACGATCCCTGCACGCGATCGCCAGGAGGCCCGATGGATTTCAGCGTCCCCCCCGAGTTGGCAGAGGTCCGTTCGTCGTTCAAGGCGTTCCTCGAGCGCGAGGTCCGGCCCGTCGAGGATCAGTTCCGGCAACAGATCCAGGAAGACGAGTGGACGCAGGAGATGCGGGACGCCGCCCGGGGCCTGCGCCGCAAGTCCGCCGAGATCGGCTACTACGGCGCGCACCTACCCGAAGAGGTCGGCGGCTGGGGCTTGTCGGTGCTCGGCATGACGCTGCTCATCGAGGCCGCGGCCCAGAGCGGGTACCGGATGGCGATCGGGGTCCTCGGCCCTCCGAATCCAGAGGCGCCGACACCGCTGCTCCTCAACACGCCCCCCGAGCTCCAGAAGAAGTATCTGGTCCCGCTGGTGAAAGCCGAGAAGACGATGTGTTTCGCGCTGACCGAGCCCGACGCCGGCTCCGACGCCCAGGCGATCCGCACGCGGGCGGTCCGCGACGGCGATCACTTCGTTCTGAACGGCACGAAACACTTCATCACCAACGGCGCCGACGCCGACTTCGCGGTCGTGTTCGCCGTCACCGATCCCGAGAAGAAAGCCGCCGGTGGGATCACCGCGCTGATCGTCGACCGCAACACGCCGGGCTACAACGTCGGCAAGCGCCAGAAGACGATCGCCGGCGACACGAATCAGGTCGAGCTGATCTTCGAGGACTGCCGGGTGCCGGCCACCAACATCGTCGGCGAGGAGGGCTTCGGCTTCCAGGCCGCGATGGGCTTCCTCAACGCCGGCCGCGCGTACATCGGCGCGATGTGCCTCGGGCTGTCCGACTACTGCGTGCGCGTCGCCGCCGACTACGCGAAGGAACGCAAGACGTTCGGCAAGCCGATCGGCAAGTACCAAGGGATCCAGTGGATGCTGGCCGATTCGGTCGTAGAGATCGAAGCAGCACGCTGGATGACCTACCACCTCGCGTGGCTGGTGGATCAGGGCGAGCAGCCGATCAAGGAATCGTCGATCGTGAAGCTCTACAACACGGAGATGGCGAGCCGCGTCTCCGACCGCGCGATCCAGGTGTTCGGCGGCATGGGCGTGCTCACCGAGGGTCCCGTGGAACGCATCTTCCGCTTCGTGCGCATGATGCGGATCGTCGAAGGCGCGAGCGAGATCCAGCGCATGATCATCGCGAGGACGCTGGGGCTTTGAGCGACGCTACCGGGCGTGGCGCTCGACATGAACGTCGAGCCGGGCGTTCATGGCGTCCATCCGACTCTCCAATCCATCGAGCCGGGCGTCCAGGCGAGCGCCGAGACCGTCGATGCGCGAGTCGAGACCGTCGATGCGAGCGCTGAGACCATCGATCCGTGATTCCAACTTGGCCCCGAAGCTGTCGATCCGCGAGTCCAAACGATTGCCGAGATTGTCGATCCGAGCTCCTAGGTAGAAGAAGGAGCCGAACAGGGTCGCAGCAAGGAGGCCGATGGCGGTCCAAGCAACTTCGGTCATCGCGCTTCGAGGATAGCACGCACGATGCTCCAGTTTTCCCGCCCAAAGCTCTGTCTGATCCGGTCGATCCGAACTGCTCGATCGCTACTGCTGCTTCCCTTCGATCGCGCTGTGAAGGATCGAGACCGCGAGCCCGAGGCGCCGGTCGAGCAGCTTCTGCGTGTCGGGCGTGAAGTCGATCGTCATCTTCAGCACGAACGGGTTCCAGTTCTGTCGCATGTTCGCCACGTGCGACTGGCCGACGTCCATGTGGAACTTCTGCGGGATGAAGTTGATGAAACGGCGGAGGATTGCCATGCCGACGGAGTCTTCCTGGAAGAGGCCGATCTCCTGGTCGTTCGCGTCCATCAGGATCCACTCGTCGCGCACGATCGACTTCAAGCCCTTGCGCTTGAGCGCGCCGACCTTGGTTCCGGACGTGGAGTCGACAACGTCGTACGCCGCGGAGAAGTCGACGATGTGCCGCGCCCCGATGTGCAGGAGCTCCATCTGCATGTCGTCGCCGCTCCACACCCGGATGTCCTCGCGGATCCTGAAGGCCTTCTGTTTGGAGAACAGGACTTGTTGTCCCGCCGGGTCGAACACACGGAACTCGTTGCCGAATAGCCTCAGGAACTTGCGACGGATCACGTACTGGTCGTGCTCTAGTTCCAACGTCATAGGAGCCTCCTTGGGCCCCAAACTAGCAGCCCGCTACGATGCCGCTGTCGTGACCGAGGTCGAGCTGCTCCGCAAGATCCCACAGGTCGACGCCGTCCTGCGCGAACCCGACGCCCAAAAAGCAGCCACAGACTGGGGCCCTGCCCTCGCACGCCGCTTCGTGGCCGACGAGATCGAGCGCGCCCGCGGGCTGGCTCGCCGAGGGCAGGAGCCGGGCGACGCCCGCGCGATCGCCGAACGGGTCGCCGAGCGCGCGGCCGAGCTCGACCGGCAGCGGCTCCGCCGCGTTATCAACGCGACCGGCGTCGTGCTGCACACCAACCTCGGACGCGCACCTCTTTCGACCGACGCATCGCAAGCGACGCAGGAGGCCGCCGGGTACATGAACCTCGAGTACGACCTGGGCACCGGGGAGCGCGGCTCCCGTGCGCCGGTCGCGGCCACCTTGCTCGCGGCGATGACCGGCGCAGAGGCCGCGCTCGTGGTGAACAACAACGCCGGCGCGCTGCTGCTCGCGCTCTCGGCATTGGCGCGCGGAAGAGAGGTGATCGTCTCGCGCGGCGAGCTCATCGAGATCGGCGGCGAGTTCCGGCTCCCCGACGTGATGGAGGCCTCGGGCGCGCTGCTCCGCGAGGTTGGCACGACCAACCGCACCCACGCGAAGGACTACCGCCGTGCGATCGGCGACAAGACGGCTTTGGTGCTCAAGGTCCATCCCTCGAACTATCAGGTCGTGGGATTCACCAAGGAGCCGTCGCTCGCGGATCTCCTGGCGATCACGCACGAGGCCGGCGTGTCGCTCCTTTACGACATCGGGAGCGGGCTCTTGGAGGCGGACGAACGGCTTGGCGGCGAGCCCGACGCGTCGAGCGCGATCGCGGCCGGCTGCGACCTGGTGTGCTTCTCGGGCGACAAGCTCCTCGGCGGGCCGCAGGCGGGCGTGCTCGTCGGGCGACGCGTGCTCATCGACGCCTGCCGCCGCAGCCCGATCGCTCGCGCCGTTCGGGCAGACAAGCTCACGCTCGCAGCGATGGAAGCGACCGCGCTGTCCCACGCGCGCGGCGAAGCCAACGATGTCCCGGCCGTTCGCGCGATCGCGGACCCCGTCGAAGTGATCCGTGCCCGTGCCGAGCGCCTCGTCGCCGGCATGGGTCCCGGCGAAGCGGCCGCCGAGCCCGGCGAGAGCGTCACCGGCGGGGGCTCGCTGCCCGGCCGGACGCTGCCGACCATCCTGGTCGTCGCGAACCACCCTCGCCCGAGCGTCCTCGCCGGCGTCCTTCGGGCCAACGACCCGCCGGTGATAGGCCGGCTCGAGAACGGACGATTCGTGCTCGACCTTCGTACCGTCGACCCGGCGGACGACGAGGACCTCGCAGCGGCGCTCCAGGCGGCGTTGAGCGCCCGGCCACGCCCCAGCGGAACCGTTTAGGGTTACTCCCATGCCTCGAGACTTCGCGATCACCTTCGATTACCGATGCCCGTTCGCCCGGCACATGCACATGGGATTGGTGGCCGGGCTGCGCGACGGCCACGACTGGGCCGCGCGATTCCTGCCGTTCTCCCTCGATCAGGTGCACGTCCCCGAAGGTGATGCCCCGGTGTGGGAGCGGCCGCCCGACGGACGCGGCACCGGGGTCCGAGCGCTCGAGTGGGGGCTCGCGGTTCGCGACTCCTTCCCCGAGCGGTTCGGCGAGTTCCATCTCCGCGTTTTCGACATCCGCCACGTTCACGGCAAGCGGCTCATCGAAGAGGAGCTCCGCAGTGCGGCGTCGGCGGCAGGGCTCGATCCGGATGCGGTCGCGAAAGAGGTGGCCTCCGACCGCCCGATCCACACGCTCGCCGCCGAGCACGCGGAGGCGGTCGACCGCTGGGCCGTCTTCGGCGTGCCGACCGTTATCCAAGGCG
The DNA here is from genome assembly GCA_040905475.1 of Actinomycetota bacterium. Taxonomy (NCBI): domain Bacteria; kingdom Bacillati; phylum Actinomycetota; species Actinomycetota bacterium. The sequence goes on along the minus strand of JBBDRM010000168.1, from coordinate 2,638 downwards.
ACGACGCGGTCTTCGTCCGGCTCATGCGCCCGGCGAGGCCCGAGGACATCGACGAGCTCCTGGAGAACATCCACCGCACCGATCTGAACGAGTTCAAGCGCACGCGCGTACCGCGCTGATGCACGTCCTGGGAACCGCCGGGCACGTCGATCACGGCAAGAGCACGCTGATCGAGCGCCTCACCGGCATCGATCCCGACCGGCTCGCCGAGGAGAAGGCTCGCGGCCTCACGATCGACCTCGGCTTCGCGTGGCTCACACTTCCGAGCGGTCGCGAGGTAGGGATCGTCGACGTCCCGGGCCACGAGCGGTTCGTGTCCAACATGCTCGCAGGCGCCGGCTCGATCGACGCGACGATCTTCGTGGTCGCCGCGAACGAAGGCTGGAAGCCGCAGTCCGAGGAGCACCTCGCCATCCTCGATCTCCTCGGCGCGCGCGGCGGCGTGGTCGCGCTCACCAAGAGCGACTTGGTCGGCCGCGACCAGCTCGATGCGACCGCCTCCGCGATCGCGGGACGGCTCGAGGGGACCGCGCTCGAGGGCGCGGAGGTCGTCCCCGTATCGGCCGCGACGGGAGACGGGCTCGACGAACTCGTTGCGGCGATCGAGCGGATGCTCGACCGGACATCGCCGAGCCCCGATCTCGGCCGGCCGAGGCTGTTCGTCGACCGGTCGTTCTCGGTCAAGGGCGCCGGAACCGTGGTGACCGGAACGCTGACCGGCGGCCGCCTGCGAGTGGGCGACGAGATCGCGATCCTGCCGGGCGACGGAACCGGCCGCATCCGATCGATCCAGACGCACAAGCGCGACCGGGATGAGGCCGAGCCGGGAAGCCGGGTCGCGCTGAACGTCGCCGGCCTCGACCGGAGCGAGATCCGTCGCGGCGACGCCGCCGTGCACCCCGGTCGATGGAGGCCGACCACGCTGCTCGACGTATGGATGCGCCCCGTTCGTGGGCTGGGTCGCGCCGTCGGCGCGCGCGGCGCGTTCAAGCTGCACGTCGGCTCCGCCGAGGTTGACGCGCGGCTGCGCTGGATCGAAGCGCAGCCAACGGAGGGAGGAGAGGGTGCGTTCGCTCGACTGACGCTCGGAGAGGAGATCATCGCGGACGCCTTCGACCGCTTCGTTCTCCGGGACAGCGGACGCAGCGAAACGGTCGCCGGGGGGGAGATCCTCGACCCGCATCCGGCACGCCGGCCGCTCGGCGCCGCCGAGAGGAGCCAAAGGATCACCGATCTGAGCGCACGTCGCGACGCGGGACGCGAAGGCTTCGCGGCCTCCGTGATCGAGGAGCGCGGCGTCGTGGCCGCAGCGGACCTGCGCTGGATCGCGGGCGCCGGCGGGCCGTACGGTCCGCTCCGCGGCTATGCCGTCTCGCCCGCGTGGCTCGCACGCTCGACGGAGTCGCTGCTGGCCACGTTACGCGCGTTCCATATAGTCAACCCGCTCGCTCGGGGTATGCCCCGCGAAGAGGCCCGGGCTGCAGCGGGTTCGATCGACCCGAAGGTGTTCGCCGCTCTCCTCGACGCGCTCCCGGATCACGTGTCCTCCGAGGGCCCGCTCATCCGGCTCGCGACCCATCGGGTGACGCTCTCTCCCGAGCACCAGGCGGCACGCGACCGGCTGATCCACGCGCTCGAGGCCGGCGGCCTCGCGCCGCCGCCGATGAAGGAGCTCGTGGCGACCCACGGCGCACCGCTGGTGGCGGCGCTCGCGGACTCGGGCGAGATCGTCGTGGTGGCGACCGATATCGTGTTCGCCCACGAAGTGTACGAGCGCGCTCGGCGTGCGATCGCCGACGCCGTCCGCGCGGAAGGTCCCCTCACCGCGTCACGCATCCGCGAGGTGCTCGGCACCACGCGCAAGTACCTCATCCCGCTGCTCGAGCATCTCGACGCCGTTGGGTTCACGAAACGCTCGGGCGACGTTCGCGCCCTGGCCGACTACTAGCCCTTCAGCGCGGCGACGACTTCGACTTCGACCGGAACCCCGAGCGGCAGCTCCGCGACGCCCACCGCGGAGCGGGCGTGGCGGCCCGACTCGCCGAACACCGCTTGGAACAGCTCGCTCGCGCCGTTGGCGACCAGCGGCTGCGCGTGGAAGCCGGCGCTCGAGGCCACGAAGACCGTCAGCTTCACGATGCGTTCGATCCGATCGAGCGAGCCGGCCGCGGCCTTGAGGTGCGCGAGCGCGTTGAGCGCGCAGAACCGGGCTTCCTCGGCAGCGTCCTCGACGGAGATGTCGCGGCCGACCAGCCCGAGACGCGGCAGCCCGCCGTCGCGGATCGGAACCTGGCCCGACACCCAGATCAGTCCGGCGTGAACGACCGCCGGCACGTACGCCGCCACCGCGGCCGGAGCCTCCGGCAGGGTCAGGCCCAGCTCGGCGAGTCGGTCCTCCGGGCCCGGCACGTCAGGCCTTCGCCCGCTTGAAGACGGCGACGGTGCCCGGCACCTCGCCCGGCTGATAGACCTGGACGAGCTCCCATCCGTCGTCTCCCCAGTTGTTCAAGATCTCTTGGACGGCATGCGGTACCAACGGCACGGACGCGTACTCCCACTTCTGCACAGGACACCTCCGGGATCGCGGCTCGCCGGCGAGCCTAGTGTCTGCGAGCGAGGACCCTCAAATGGGTTCGGG
>JBBDRM010000167.1 GCA_040905475.1 Actinomycetota bacterium | reverse complement strand
TCTGCGCGGCGCCCTCGACGTCCCCTTTGTCATGGGCTGCCACCATCTCGGCCAAACGGTGACCGACGATGTGCGACGCGACGCTCACGACGCCGACCGCGCCGACCGCGAGCATCGAAAGGGTAAGCGCGTCGTCGCCCGACCAGATGCGGAAACCGGGAGCTTCCGCGGCGAGCTTCGCCGTTCCGGCGAGATCAGCGGCTGCGTCCTTGACCCCGACGATGTTGGGAACCTCCGCAAGTTCGAGCAGCGTCGCGTGCTCGATCTTGCGGGCTGTGCGACCGGGGATGTCGTACAGCACGATCGGAAGCGCCGTCGACGCAGCGATCGCTTTGAAGTGAGCGGCCAGACCCGATTGCGGCGGCTTGGAGTAGTACGGGGTGACGACGAGCAGCGCGTCGGCCCCCGCCTCTTCGGCGGTCTGCGAGAGCTCGATCGATTCGGCGGTCGAGTACGTCCCCGTCCCGGCGATGAGTGGGGCTCGGCCGCGCGCGACCTCCGCCACGGCCGCCCATAGGTCGCGCTTCTCCTCGTGCGTCAATGTGGGAGACTCGCCGGTCGTGCCGGCGACGACGAGCCCGTCGCTGCCGTGATCGAGGAGGTGGCCGGCCAGCCGGCGCGCGCCCTCGAGGTCGAGCGAGCCGTCCTTTCGGAACGGCGTCGCCATGGCGGTGATGACCCTTCCGAGCTCCATGGTCACCTCGCTGTCGTCGCGGCCGTGTCGGAGAATTGCGCGACCGAATCATAACGATTCGCGCGGATCAGCAGGACTCTTTTCGGCTCGAGCTCCCCCGAAATCGTTCTCGAAGCGACGCAACGTCGCACACCGGAACCTTGCGGCAAGGGTCGCGCCGCCCGTAGCCGCAGGTCAGCCCCGTCGTTGACTTCATGGAGCACGAGGAACACCCGGTAGAGCGTGTTGTACCGGTTTGAGACATGAATCCCCGGGGTCGGTGAGAAAAATCCCGACCTCGCCAGAAGGAAGCACGCTGGCGGCAACGAAATGTTGCGCCGAGGAGAGGAGAAGCCAATGGTCACCTGGGTACTGACGGAGGAACCCACCGCCGCCGTTCGGCACGCGATCGAGATGATCGAAGAGCGTGTCGCTTCGGACGCGGACGTGATGTGGCTCTGCCCAAGCGACGCGGTCGAGCCCATCCAAGAGTAACGCCCGGCTTCTCGCCTCACCGTTCTATTTCGCCTTTTCCTGCCGCTTCCGCTCCGCCCTGCGTTCGGCTTCGAGCCGCTCCAGGTCTACCGAACCGAGGTCCACGTACCCCATCAGCTCGGCCACCGTGCGGTGCCCCGCGACCTCGGCGATCTGCCGGTACATCTCGTGCGCGACCTTGCGGTACGCCGGATGCCCCTGGGGGGACGAGCGGAGCTCGATCAGGTGGAAGGCCTCTCGGAGATTCATCTGCATGACGTATCGAATGCGGTACGCCATGCAAACCGTGTAGGACGCCTGGTCGGGCAGATCGGGATGCACGCGCTCCCATAGCTCGGCGGAACGATCCGCCGCCTCGCGGAACGCCGGCGCGAACCCCATCTCCTCCGCTTCCTCCGGTATGTCGTACCCGTGCTTCGAGGAGAGGTCCTGCCATTCCATGGTGAGCATCCGGTGACGCTGGAGGTCGCGGAAGCCACCGTAGTCCCCGAGGACGTCGAACCGATACCAGACGCGCTCGAACGCGCGCCCCGGCTTGTGCCGGCGGTTCCGCCGCTCGCCGACGTACGTGCGCAACACCCGCAGCCGCTCTTCCACGGACATCTTCCGGGCGAGCTCGAGCAGCCGCTCCTCCGGCAGATCACTGTAGGGGTAGAGCATCGCAGCGACGAGGGTTTCGTCCGCATCGGGCTCCCACGCGGTCAGGCGCACGAGCGGAGCCGGATCGGGCTCCTCATCCGCCAGGAACTCGCCCGCGAGCGAGCGCATCCGCTCGCGCGTCGACCGAAGGTGCTCGATCCACTCGCCTCCCCGGTTCGGCTGGTCCACGCGCACGAGGAACGCAGGGATCACCTTGCGGAGCTCCTCGAGGATCATCTGCCCGACCGCCTGCGCTTCATCCAAGGGTGAGGCGAGGAGACGGAACAGCATCATCTCGTAGGCCTGCCCGGCCGCGTACACGCCGAGGTTCGACACCGTCGAGGCCGGGAGCATCCCGCGGAGCGCGTCGAGCGCCTTGGCCCGGATCGTCGCCGTGTAGACGCGGTCCGGATCATCGGGGGTCTTCGGGAACCGTTTGCCGAAGGCCGCCACCGTCGGCTCGACCGAGCTTACGTAGAGCTCGAAGATGCCGTCCATCGTCTCGCGATAGGCGGGCCCATGCCTGGAGGCCGCGATCGCCGGCTCCTCGTAGTAGCGCCAGCGTCCGCCTGGCCGGTCGTCGTAGGGGACGTAGCGCGTCGAGTGTTCCAGGTAGCCGGCCAGTCGCCCGCGCTCGATGATCTTCGTGAGCACGTTCGAACACTGCTCGACGGCGACGTGCGCGCCGCCGAGCTGCGCCACGGAATCGTCGCCGTACTCGATGAAGATACGGTCGTAGAGCTCCTCCGCCTTGGCGGCGCCGACCTCGTCGATGGGAGCACCCGACTCTCCGTCGTAGAACTCATCGAGGAAGAGACGCCGGAGGGACTTCTTCGTGCGCGAATAGCGCGCGAACAGGGCGCCCTTGACGATCTCGGGGAGGTTGACGATCGCGAAAACGGGCCGGTCGACGTTGGTGAAGTGGCGCTCGAGAACGGCCCGCTCCTCGGGCGTGAACTCCTCGACGAAGTACGGATGGGTCACGGCGCGGAGCCTAACATGCGCGTCTGACCGGTTCTTCGCGCTCTGCCCGGAGTCGTCGATGCACTGCGCCGCCTCTACGATCCGGTACGTGGACGCCACGCCCCCGCGCATGGGTTCCTCAGCGACCTGGCGGTGAGCCGGAAGGTCGCCGCCTCAACGCAGAACCAAGCGCTCGCCGCTGTGCTGTTCTTGTACACGCACGTCCTCGAGCAACCGCTCGATCATGTCGAGGGGATCGTACGCGCGACCCGGCCGAAGCGATTACCCGTAGCGCTGACCCGTGACGAGGTCCGACGCGTCCTCGGAGAGATGGATGGCGTTCCCCGGCTCGTCTGCATGACGCTCTACGGAGCCGGGGTGCGCCTCACGGAGGGACTTTCGCTCCGCGTCAAGGACCTGGACTTCGGATCAGGTGAGATCTTGATCCGCGACGGCAAGGGCGCGAAAGACCGGGTCACGATGCTGCCCGCATCGATCAAGCCGGCCCTCGCTGAGCACCTCCACGGCGTTCGCCGCCAACATGCGGCCGATCTCGCACACGGACGAGGCCGCGTGCCGCTGCCGTTCGCCTTGCGGCGCAAGTACGCAGCGGCCGATCGCGAATGGGGATGGCAGTGGGTCTTCCCGGCAACGTCGCATTACCGGGATCGCGATACCGGTATCGAGCATCGGCACCATCTTCACGAGTCGGTCGTTCAAAAGGCAGTTCGCCGGGCGGCTCGTTCCGCCGGCCTCGCCAAGCACGCAACGACTCATACTTTCCGCCACTCGTTCGCGACCCACCTGCTCGAGGACGGATACGACATCCGTACCGTCCAAGAACTCCTCGGTCACCAGGACGTCCGCACAACGATGATCTACACACATGTCCTGAATCGTGGAGGCTTAGGAGTGCACAGCCCTCTCGATCGCCTCGCCGCACACGCTGAGCCCCGGTCGCACGATATCCCGACCGACGGGATCGAGCCCGGCGAGACATTCGCTGGTCAGCGGAAGAAACGTGCCCTCCTACAGGGCGGTCCACCGTATTATCTTGACCAGGAGGACGCTTATGCAGGTCCGTATAAGTAGGAGTTAGACAGCCGCATGAGCCAGCAGTCGTTCAACACTCCGGGATGATCAGACTCGTTGGAGCTCTTTGTCTTGCTGTGATTCCAGGGCTGGTTTGGTTGGGAGTGACGGGCGTGCGTCATCCCGAGATGAGCTTCTGGAGGCACCCGATCCTGCTCGGCCCGTTCGCACGACTCGGATGGGGGTTCGGTATCGCTTTCGCTGTGATTTCGTTCGCCCTCGTTGGATTCAGTCTCCTCCTCGACTGAGCTCGCCGGTGATACCTTGTCCATACGATGACCGAGCTGGCGTGCTGTCTAACTCGCGGCTGCAACGGACGCCGGCCGCGCAAAGCGCGGCTCGGCGCAGGGTCGTTATACAGGCGGCGTATGTTGGGTTTGAGGGATCGGTCGGGTCGACAGTGAGCGTTGATTCTGCTTGGGAGGAGAAGGCAGAGGGGTGGGCTCGGTTTGCACGGTCGGCTGAGCATGACCACTTCTTCTGGCGGTTCAACGGTCCTCGGTTCTTGGAGCTACTTCCCGGACCGAGCGGCGTGACTCTCGATCTCGCCTGTGGTGAGGGTCGAGTTGGGCGACTCCTCGCCGAACGCGGTTACCGCGTTGTTGCTGTCGACGCGTCTCCGACCTTGGCGGCTCTTGCCCACGAGGCCGGTGGACAACTTGTCGCTGTAGGGGATGTGAGTCGGCTGCCTGTGGCGGGCAACAGCATGGACCTGGTTGTCGCCTTCATGTCGCTTCAGGACATCGAAGACCTGGAGGGTGCGGTCGGGGAAGTCGCCCGGGTGCTGGTCGCCGGCGGGCGCTTCTGCATCGCGATTGCTCATCCGATCCGTTCGGCGGGTCGCTTCGTGAGCAAGCGGGCGGACAGTGCATTCACGCTCACCTCGTATTTTGACTCGCGGCCTTGGCCGTGGCGAAGTCAACACACTGGAATGGAATTGGAGCTTCCCGCGGTTCACCGTTCGCTCGAAACCTACGCGGTTGCCCTTGAGCAGGCGGGCTTCGGGATTGAGGCCATGCGGGAACCAAGGCCGAACCTTGAAGACGCGGGACCCCATCCGGAATCCGCGCGATGGAGTCGAGTTCCATGCTTCTTGCACATCCGAGCAGTCCGCCCTTAGCGTCGCTGTATAACTCGCGGCTGCAACGGATGCCGGCCGCGCAAGCGCGGCTCGGCGCCGATGAGCCGCAGGGTCGTTAGCCAGGCATCGGCAATGGATGAGACTAGGACTGGCGGAATGCTCGAGCCCGTCGACTTCGCCGCCGTACGCGACCGAATGATTTCTCATCCGAAGCCACCCGTTAGGGCGCGGCTTGTAGAACGAAATCAAGGTCAGGTCGTCCGGGTCGCGTCTGTCGTGTACGACGGGGAAGGCTTCTGGTACATCGACGACGGGGCGGCAATCGAGCTGAACAGCACGGGCAAGTTCGCCGTGATGGTCGACGGCGGGGATGTGATCCGGCACAGTGGTAACGTGGCCGCAAACAGTTGGGTGAAGTCGATGCTCGCGGGACACCGCCTCGTAGGACTGGATGCTCATCCTTTTCTCCAGTCAAAAATGGCCGATGAGCGCGGCAGGATTGTGGGGGTCGAGGTCGTCAACGGATACGAGTGCTGGGTTGCTGACGTTATGGGACTCAAGGCGGATCAAGGTGTTACTTTTCGGCTTTGGGTCGAACCGACGGCGGGCTTTGTGGTTCGCCTTCGGCGTGGCGATATCGATGCCTCTGTGGACGCTGAAGAAATGACCATCGGGACGCGGAAGAATGGACCGGATGATCGCGCTGGCTAACTCGCGGCTGCAACGGACGCCAGCCGCGCAGGGGCGGCTCGGCGCCGCTGAGCCGCAGGGTCGTTATGCCTACCGACAGTTCTCAAGGGAGGTGCGGAGATGTCTCTTCCAGACGTAAGCGGTCCCTACGCTTTGGGGCCCGATGATGGGGAGGCCATATGGTTCAACGGCGCGCTCGGGATCTTGAGGGCCACGGCCGCTCAGACCGACGGCCGCTTCGCGGCCTTCGAGCTCCGACTGCCGAAGGGATTTGGCGCACCGCTGCACTCCCATGAGCGTGACTCTGAGTTCTTCATCGTTCTGTCCGGCCAATTTCGCCTCCGGTACGACGACAACATCGTCGAGGCCGGCCCCGGGTCGCTGGTGTACACACCTCCACGCGTGGGACACCAGTTCACGGCTGACTCGGACGACGCGCGAATACTCCTCATGTTCGGTCCAGCCGGTACGGAGGAGTTCTTTCGCGAAGCAGCCACGCCAGCACGGTCACTCACCCTCCCACCGCCGAGCGAACCTGTTCCAACGCGGGACGAGCTTGTCGAGATGATGAAACGCCACGGATCGACTCCCTTGGGCCCCCCTCTTCCGCCGAAGGAGTAGTTGCCCGTGCCAGCGAGTTCTCGATGTGGTTGCGATTGAGGCATAACTCGGCGTTGCAGCCGGCCACTCGCTACGCTCGTGTCGGCTGAACGCCAGGGTCGTTAGCCGGCACTCTGATGCATTATCTGGCCCAGGAGGAGTAGAGTCCTCGCAATGATTCGGAGGGGGGATTGCCATGGATGTCCGCAACTTCGTCGGGCTCCTTCTGATTGTGGCGGGACTCGCACTGATTTTTCTGCGGGCACGCAAAACGGGTGACATCCAGTTGACCGGTGGAATCTGGGATGCCATTGGCAGGATTGAAGACCAGGCGTACTTGATCGGCGTGATCCTTGTGGTTATCGGTGCTGTTCTCATTGCGCCTGATCTTGGGGATGTGCTTTTCCCATAGTGCCCTACCTAGTCATCAAGGCCTGCGCTCCGGTGAGCAGGCGGGCTAACTCGCGGCCGTTAAGCCGCCAAGTCGTTAGCCGGCAGGCGGAAGGGATGGGTTTTGAGTGGTGATGGAACAGGGGGAAGGCCTATGAGCAGGGTCCGGATTCGGCATGGCGATAACGAACTCGAGGCCGAAGGCTCCGACCAGTTCATAGGCAAGCAAATTAAGGAGTTCTACCAGCGGATCGGCTCCGTATACACTCCAACGAGCACAAGTTTGAAGCAACGACTCCTTGAAGAGCCAAAGAGCGAGCCCACGTCTGGAAAAGCTCCCGCGCCTGCCGAGTTCTATAGGTCAAAGGGCAAAACGGATGGCCTATCTCAGCTGCTCATCTTTGCTCGTTATCTAGAAGAGTTCGAGGGGAAATCGGAGTTCAGCCCCACCGAAGTGAACGCGATCGCGAAGCAGGCCAGGCTGTCGAAGGACATTCACGCGCAGTACTTCAGCAATGCGGTGAAGCAGGGACTGCTGCGGAAGCACGGAAAGAAGTACTCCCTTACTCTAACCGCGGAAGAAGTGTTGGCCTCGATGTAGGCGAGGTCAATGACCTCTCTCGAATTCCTGGCGCAGTTCCCCAAGCATGGGGATTTCTCGCGCAAATCGAAGATTCTTCTCTTCGCCTTCTACCTTCGGAAGTACAAGGGTCAAGCTGAGTTTGGGTCGACAGAGATCCGCGCTTGCTTTCAGGAAGCCATGTTGCGTGTCCCTGGTGATCTGAGCCAGCTTCTGAAAGCTCTCTCCAAAGGAAGGCAGACACCCATCATCAGGAGCAGGACCCCGAATAGGTACTCGCTATCTATCCACGGACAGACGGAGGTCGAGGCCATACTTCCGGAGACCACCGCCAGCTCGGAAGTCCTAGGATCCTTTCTCGACGCAGCCCTTCCCTATCTGAAACGAACGATAGCTAAGATCGACGATGATATCCGCAGAGAGTTCTTGGCTGAGGCGATCGCCTGCTTAGGCGTGGAGGCTAGGCGAGCGACCATCGTTATGGTGTGGCTTGCGACCGTAGATCACATGCAAGAGTATGTTCTTACCAAGAAGTGCGCCGACTTCAATGCCGCGCTCACGAGGCGATCTGACAAGCTCTCTCAACTCTCCATCGCGGCGCGAGATGACTTTGGCGATATCAAGGACGCGGCTTTCATCGAGGTTTGCCGGTCTGCGAAGATCATCACAAACGACGTGAGAAAGATTCTGGAGGAGAAGTTGGGAACCAGAAATTCGTGCGCCCACCCCGCAACTATTCAGGTGGGCGACTCGAAGGTCGTAAGCTTCATCGAAGATCTGGTGGACAACGTCATCGCCAAGTATGAGCTATGAGGACGCAACTCCGGCTAACTCGCGGCTGCAACGGACCGCGTCCGCGCTTCGCTGCGGATCACGGCCGATGAGCCGCAGGGTCGTTAAACAGCCATGATGCTGGCTCGCGAAACGCGATGCTCAAGAATCTGTTTCAGGTGCATGGAACGGAGTATTCGCGGTGCTTCGCGTCATCGATGGAATGTCCTGAGCCAGCGATTTCAGCCCACTCGATCAGAATGCGCGCGACCTCGAACTTCTTGCGGGCGAAGGGCACGTGATCACACCGCCGTTGCGCAAGCGCGGCTCGGCGCCGATCGCAAATAAGCCGCATCGCTGTAGGTCGCAAGCAGGTGCGACCAATCACTCGGGCAAGTACACGGCGTTCGGACCCTTCGAGTGCGAGGGTGCGGCCTAAACCCCTCTTGACGGCGGGGGTCGCGTGAGTATACTCGGTATACTCTCTGGGGGGGAAGGGACGCGATGTCGGTACCGATGTGCATCCTCGCGATCCTCGACGAGCGGCCTGCCTACGGACTGCAGCTCAAGAACGAGTTCGAGGCGCGCACCGGCGCGATCTGGCCCCTCAACGTCGGCCAGGTCTACACGACCCTCGCGCGACTCGAGCGCGACGGCCTCGTCCGGCAGCGCGAGGCCTCCGGCGACAAGACCTACGTCATCACCGCCGCGGGCCGTCGCCGCCTGCGTGACTGGCTGACCGAGGCATCCGAACGCCCAGCGCCGGACCGCGACGAGCTCGTGCTGAAACTCATCATGTCGGTCGGGCTCGACCACGTTAACGTCGTCGATGTCATCCAGGCCGAGCGCAAGGCCGCGGTTCGGCAGCTGCAGGACTACACACGGCTGAAGCGCGACACGGACGGCGACGAAACGCTCGGGTGGCACTTCCTGATCGACTCTTTGATCTTCCAGGCCGAGGCGCGCGTCCGATGGCTGGACGCATGCGAGGCCCGGCTCCACGGCGCGCGCGTGAGGCCGCGACGCGCCGCCGAGCCGGCACACGACGAAACGGAGGTACGCCGATGATCCTCGAGATGCGCGACGTGACCCGCATCCACGGGTCCGGACACACGGCCGTGCAGGCGCTTTCGAACGCGACCCTCACGGTCTCGCCGGGCGAGCTCGTCGCCGTCATGGGCCCGAGCGGGTCGGGCAAGACGACCCTCCTGTCGATCGCCGGCGGGCTCGACCACCAGACATCTGGCGCGGTCCTGGTCGAGGGGACCGAACTCGGCACGCTCAAGGCTGCTCAGCTCGCGCGGCTGCGGCGCCGTCGCATCGGCTACGTGTTCCAGCAGTTCAACTTGATCGACGGATTGACGGCCGCTGAGAACGTCTCGCTTCCTCTCGAACTCGACGGCGTCTCGCTTCGCGACGCACGCGCGCAGGCGTTACGCGCGCTGGAGAGCGTTGGGCTGCGCGATCTGGCCGATCGTTTCCCGGAGGACCTCTCCGGCGGCGAGCAGCAACGTACCGCGATCGCGCGTGCGACCGTCGGCGACAGGATCCTGTTGCTCGCCGACGAGCCGACCGGGGCGCTCGACACGGTCACCGGCGAGACGGTGCTTCGGCTGATGCGCGACCACTGCGACGGGGGCGGGGGCGGCGTGCTCGTCACGCACGACGCGCGCTTCGCGGCATGGGCCGATCGCGTGATCTTCCTGCGCGACGGCCGGATCGTCGATCAGACGGAGGCGCGGCCGGGGCCGGAGACGCTCCTGAGCTCCCGATGACGCTTTCGGAGCACCGCGCAGCGGCCCGCATAGCTTGGCGTCAGGCGCGCCGCGCGAAGGCGCGGACGGCGCTGATCATCGCGCTCGTCGGCCTCCCGATCGCGGCGCTCGCCGCCAGTGGTTTCGTCATCCAATCCGCGCTGCCTGGGGCGGAAGACAAGGTGACCGCGCAGCTCGGTTCCGCAGACCTGGGCATCAACTATTACTCGCACGACCTCACGGTAGACGAGGTGCAACAGGCGCTTCCACCTGGATCGCGGGTGACGTATTCGCGCGCGCTCAACTTCACGCGGATCATCGACGGGGGGCAGTACGGACTAAACATCGTCGAGACCTCCGCGCCCGCCGACCAGCCTCCACTGCGCGCGCGGTACATCACCCTGAAGGGCCGCATGCCCCAGTCGGAGGGGGAAGCCGCCTTGCATCCCCGGCTCGCCCGGATCCTCGATGTTGAGGTCGGAGACGAGTTGAGGATCGACGAGTTCGAGATCGCGCTTCGCGTCGTCGGGTTCGCCGCTCTTCGAGAGGAGCTGCGGAACCTGACGTTCCTTGTCGGTCCCCACACCCTTGACCGCGCGGCCGCCACCACCAAGGCGAAGCACCCTAGCCAGTGGAGCGAGCGAGACGTCTTCCCTGTCGATTGGCTGATCGATCTGCCGCCCCACGTGACGCCGCAGGAGGCGGTCCCAGATCTAGCGAGGACGGAGTTCGAAGGGACGGGTCGCTTCGGATTCACCACGCGTCAGTTCATCCTCGATCAATACCGAACAGAGCGGCTCACATTGACCGGCGCGGCCTTCGGTGGGGCGGTCGGCGCGCTGTTCGGCACCGGATTGATCGCCGCGGCCGCGTTCGCCGTCGGCGCTCGCCGTCAACTTCGAACGCTCGGTCTCGTCGGTGTGGCCGGCGGAGACGGCAGTCACGCGCGCGCCATCGTTCTATGGGGCGGAACGTTGATGGGGGCCGTCGGGTCCGCGGTCGGTGTAGCCGTCGCCGTGGCGGTCGCCTACGCCGTGACGCCGCACATCGACCTCCTCGTCGGCCGCGTCGCCGGACCCGTGCGCGTGCCGTGGGCTGCGATCGCGGGGGCGCTGGCTCTCGGGACGGTGGCCGCCACTCTGGCCGCGCTCGGACCGGCCCGCCACGCCGCCAGGGTGACGACGGTCGACGCGCTGGCCGGCCGCATTCCGAAGCCGAAGCCCGCGGGACGGTTGGCGCGGCGCGGACTGATCGTGATCGTCGCAGGCGGGACGCTCGCCGCTGCAGGTGCCGCCTGGCGGCAAGAGAAGATCCTCGCCGTGGCGTTCGTGATCACGCTGATCGGTTTCCTGCTCGCGATCCCACTTCTCGTCTCTTCCGTGGGCCGGCTGCCGGCGCGGCTGCCGGCGTCCCTCCGGCTGGCCGCACGACAGACGGCGCGCCACGGACGACGCACCGGCGCCGCCGTCGCGGCTGCCACGCTGGCGTTGACAGCGCCCGTCGCGATCGCGGCGTACACCCGAAGCGACGAGGCGTTCAACGACCGGCGCATCCCGATCGGCGATCATCAACTCTTGCTCTCCGGCGCCAACGACAAGGCCCCAGACGAGCATCGAGAGATCCTCTCCACGGCCCGTGAGGCGATCCCGGGATCGGTCGTGGCGGCGATCCGGAACGCGGTGTCGCCATCGACACGTCCTGGAGCAGCGGCCGATGAGGTCGTGCCGTGGTATGTCCAAGGCCCTGAGATCGAGGTTGAGACCGGCGTCTTCGAATCGGAATCGGGCTCGCTCGCCATCGGTGACGCGGCTGTGCTTCGCGCCATCGACGCCGTAGCAGGAATCGCGCCACTCCAAGAAGGAAAGATCGTCGCAGTTCGCGCCGCCGTGGAGGGTGACTCGCTGACGATCCTCTCCGCGGACGACGAGGCCGGCAGTAGCGGAGGGATCGATGTGCCGGCCGTTGCCGTCGGTCGCCCGAAGCAGACGAACGAAGGCGAGGTCCCCCGCTACTTCATCTCAGAGCAGGCGGCCTCGCGCTATGGGCTACGCCCCGGTCTCGCCTCAGCCGGGCTGTTGCGCGCGCCCCACGCGCTGAGCGACGAAGAGATCGGTCGCGTGCAGCGTGCGATCTCGAGGTGCGAGGGCACCTACGCGACGTCGCGCGAGAACTTCATGTTCCACGCGACGCCCGTTCGGTTGTTGATCACAGCCGCCGCGACCTTCGTCGCGCTCATCATCATCGGGGTCGCGGTCGCTCTGGTCGCAGCAGAGTCGCGGCGTGAGTACGCGCTGGTCGTCGCCCTTGGCGCCGGTCTCGGGATGCGCCGCCGGACCGTCGCCGCAAACGCGTTCTTCGTCACGGCGCTGGCCGGCATCCTCGCTGTACCAGCCGGATTGTTACCGGTCGCGATCGTCGAAGTGGCACGAACGCAGAACCAGCCGATCGTGGTGCCGTGGGACGTCATCGGTATCGTCATGGTCGGCGCGCCGCTTGTCGCAGGACTGATCGCCGCAGCATTCTCACGACAGCCGCCGTCGCGCGCCCTGCTGCAGCCTGCCTGGTAACCGCTCCAGGAAAAATGTTGGGGCGCTTTGATGTGGCGTGCAACATGATGGAACTCCCGCTCCCGCTACGAACCGCCTCTTGCCGGCATCGAGACGCCAGCGCCAGCCTCCACCAGTCGGTGGCCGGAATGCCGTCCGCCGGGCGACGCGCGCCGCCGCGATCCTTTCGGCATTATCCCGGCCGCCCCGCGTGTGTCCGGGGCGTGAACCTGCAGGTGGCAACGGAGTCAAAAGCCCACGGTCGGGCCGGGCCCGAGGGTTATCTTGACCAGGTGGATCGTGATCCGGGTCCGATAGGTAGGAGTTAGACAGATGGGTGCGCCGCGACCCTCGTTGCTTCGCCGGCTTATCGATCGCGCTCTACGCAATGTTGTACTCTCGGCGGCTTTGTTGCTGATTGGCTGGGGTGTTACTGCTCTGCCCGGAGAGGCGTTGGAGTCGGGCGCCATACTCGGAGCGGTCGGAGCGCTGTTCGCGTTCGCAGCCGTGGTCGCCTTCGTGCTTGGCGTTGTGGGGATCATCATGAAGAGGTTCCAGAGGGGAACATGAGGATCTGGACTCACTGTCTAACTCGCGGCTGCAACGGACGCCAGCCGCGCAAGCGCGGCTCGGCGCCGATGAGCCGCAGGGTCGTTAGCCGGCTTAAGGAGCACGAAATGCGACCCATTCGGTATTCCATCAACGTCACGTTGGATGGGTGCTGCGATCATCGTGAAGGTTTCGCGGACGAAGACTTGCATCGTCACGCGGTCGAGAACCTCAGTCAGGCCGATGCCCTTCTCTTCGCAGGGTGACTTACGAAATGATGGAGGCGGCGTGGCGGTCGCCGGCGCCGGCGGGAACCAGACCTGACTGGATGGAACCCTTCGCCCGGACGATCGACGCGGCCAAGAAGTACGTCGTGTCCAGCACCTTGGAGCGGGTCGATTGGAACGCGGAGCTCGTGCGCGGGGATCTGGGCGAGGCCGTTCAGGAGCTCAAGCGGGAGTCGGGTAAGGGACTGTTCGTGGGAGGCGTGAAGCTCCCGCTGGCGTTGGCGGAGCTGGGATTGATCGATGAGTACGAGTTCGTCGTGCAGCCCAGGCTCGTGGGCCACGGGCCGACGTTGTTCGCGGGGCTATCGAAGCGCATCGACTTGAAGCTCGTGAGCCGGCTGGAGTTCGGCTCGGGGGCCGTAGCGATGCGGTACGAGCCGAGAAGGTAGCCATCGGGCTTGGTAGCCCGAGCCGTCGCATCCACTATCAATTTACACCCCCGAGGGGGGCTTGCGGCAAGCCCCATGGCGCGCCGCATAATCGCACCCCGCAAATTCAGAACTACTGAGGGGAGCAGCGAGGCATGTCTAAGACGAAGCATGCGGTGACGATCGCGGGAGGCGGTCCGACGGGGATGATGTTGGCGGGCGAGTTGGCGTTGGCGAACATCGACGTTGCCATCGTCGAGCGGCGCGCGACTCCGGACCTCCCCGGCTCGCGTGCGGGCGGCCTGCACTCCCGAACGATCGAGGTTCTCGATCAGCGGGGGATCGCCGAACGGTTCTTGGCGGAGGGACAGGTGGCTCAGGTCCAAGGCTTCGCCTTCAACCGTTTGGACATCAGCGACTTTCCCACCCGACACAACTACGGGCTCGGGTTGTGGCAGAACCACATCGAGCGCATCCTCGCCGGCTGGATCGACGAGCTCCCCGTGACGATCTATCGGAGCCGTGACGTGACGGGGTTCGAGCAGGACGACGACGGCGTCGACGCCACGCTGTCGGACGGCAACTCGCTCCGCGCCAAATACCTCGTGGGGTGCGACGGAGGGCGCAGTCTCGTCCGAAAAACAGCCGGCATCGAGTTCCCCGGGTGGGATCCGACGACGAGTGCCCTGCTCGCCCAGGTAGAGGTCGCCGAGCAGCCGACATTGGGCATCCACCGAGACGAACTCGGCACCCATTCCTTCGGCAGGATGGAGTACGAGATCCGCGACGGCCAGATCATCTACGCCGACGAGGGGCCGGTGGGCGTCATGGTGACCGAACGGCACGTCGGAGCGACTGGCGAACCGACCTTGCGCGATCTCAGCGAGGCGCTCATCGCCGTTTACGGGACCGATTACGGGGTCCACAGCCCTACGTGGATCACGCGGTTCACCGACATGACGTGGCAGGCCGCGTCGTATCGGAAGGGAAGGGTGCTCTTGGCGGGCGACGCTGCACACGTGCATTTCCCGGCAGGCGGACAGGGTCTCAACATCGGTGTTCAGGATGCGGTGAACCTGGGATGGAAACTGGCTCAAGTTGTCAAAGAGATCTCCCCGGAAAGTCTCCTGGACACGTATCATGCCGAGCGCCACCCGGTGGGCGCCCGCGTCTTGCGCAACACGATGGCGCAAACTGCGCTCATGCGCCCGGCCGACGCACGTCTCGAGGCCTTGCGCGAGATCGTGTCCGAGCTCCTGGGCATCGACGAGCCGCGCAAGCGTTTCGCGGGGATGATCTCGGGCCTCGACGTCCAGTACGACCTCGGCGAAGGCCATCCGCTGCTCGGACGGCGCATGCCCGACCTCGACC
>JBBDRM010000166.1:28641-70843 GCA_040905475.1 Actinomycetota bacterium | reverse complement strand
CGTTCGGACGCCGTGGGCGCGCTCGAGGCCGGGGCGCGCGCTCGCGGACGCGACGCGAAGCGGCTGGAGGAGCGATCGCTCGTCGGCACGCCCGAGGAGTGCGCCGAGCAGCTCTCGCGATATGAGAGAGCGGGCGCAACCCACTGTGCCGTGATGGCCCACCCGCCGTACGATCGCGCCGGGCTCGAGCTGCTCGCTTCGGAATGCTTTACGCAGCTCCGTCACGGCCCCTAAATCCGGCGGTGGCCGGGCCGGGCGTCGGTTAGCCTGGGCCGACGATGGCGGGGGAGGCGGGTCCACCGGCTCACGGCCGGTCTCAGACCGCGCCGCTGGTCTGGGCGGCGCTCGCGGTCGTCTACGTCGTGTGGGGCTCGACCTACCTCGCGATCCGGTTCACGATCGAAACCCTGCCGCCGATGCTCAGCGCGTCGTTCCGATTCCTCGTCGCCGGCGGTCTCCTGTATGCGTTCGCGATCCGCCGCGGCGACCGCGAGGCGGACCGCCCCGGCGTGCCGCAGTGGCGCTCCGCGGCGATCGTCGGCGGTTTGTTGTTCCTCGGCGGCAACGGGGGAGTGGTCTGGGCCGAGCAGCGGATCCCGTCTGGGGTCGCGGCGCTCCTCGTCGCGACGGTGCCGCTGTGGATGGCGTTGATCGGGTTCGCGGCGCTGCGCGAGCGACTTCCGCGGGTCGCCGTCGCCGGGCTGGTGGTCGGGTTCGCCGGCACCGCGTTGCTGATCCGCCCCACCGGCGAGGGCAGCATCGACACGCTCGGCGCGCTCGTCGTCGTCGGAGGCTCACTGTCGTGGGCGATCGGGTCGCTTTACTCGCGGCGCGCGCCACTTCCTGCGCGGCCGCTGGTTTCGGCTTCGATGCAGCTCCTGTGCGGAGGAGCGATCCTCGGCGTCGTCGGCATCTTCGCCGGCGAGCTCGGCCGGATCGAACCGTCGGCGTTCTCACGCTCGTCGATCCTCGCGCTGGCCTACTTGATCGTATTCGGGACCCTCGCCGCCTTCCCGTGCTACACGTGGCTCCTCCGGTCGGCCCCGACGTCGCTCGTGTCCACGTACGCGTACGTCAACCCGGTCGTGGCCGTCGCACTCGGCTGGGCGCTCGCCGACGAGCGCGTTGAGGCGTTCACCATCCTCGCCGGCGCGATCGTCGTCACCGCCGTCGCCATGATCGTTACGGCTCGGCGAACCGCAGAGCCCGGGGAGGTCGGGGCCGGGATGCCGCCCGTCGAGGATGAAGATGTCGCGGCGCCTGGGATGTCTGATTCGCGACCACGATGATCCATTCGGGCTACCCAGATTGAGTAGTCCGGGCCTGCCGGGAGCTCCTCGTTTCTCCTGATAATCCTTCTCCGGCAAGCAAGGAGAGCTTCTTTGTCGCGAGACCTATCCCAACGGTGGGCCGAGCGCCGTCGCATGCGTCATCTCTCCAACGCACTCGATGCAGCAGGCCACCAGATCCGCGAGCACCTCGACACGGAGCGAGTCCTCCGGGCCGCCGTCGAGGCGTTGCATCGCACCCTCGAATGTCGCCGCACGAGCGCCTGGGTTCGCATCCGCGGCGACGTCCCACGCCTCGCGTTTCTGATGGGCGAGCCGATCGCCGGTCCGGCACATCCGCCGGCGGCCGTCGTCGATGCGGCGATGCGTGCCCGTGCCGGTTCGAATCAACTCGTCGGAGATCTCGCGCTCCCATTGGTCGCGGCGACCGGGGCCATGGGAGTCCTCTATCTCGAGCGAAACCAGCACCCCGGCCTCGAGGGGTGGGAGTCCGAAGAGCGCGCCTTCGCCGAAGGCATCGCGCGCGAGACCGGACTCGCGCTGCAAACCGCGCACCTTTACGAGCGGGCGCTCTCAGAGAAGGAGAAATCGCAGGCGATCCTCGCTCGCGTCGCCGATGCCGTGGTCGTTACCGATTCGGCCGGGACGATCCTGCAATGGAACCCTGCGGCCGAACGAACCTTCGACAGCGACGTGGCGGGTGCGCTCGGCCGGCGATGCTCTGCCGTGCTCGCGCTTCACCGGGGGGAGGCCGAGCTTGCGTGTGACGGCGCGTGCCCGTTGATCGATCTCGTCGAGCCGGACGCGACCCTCGGAGAAGAGCTCTGGCGCAGGCGTCCGATCGGCGATCGTCAGCCGTTGCTCGGCACCGCCCAAGCGGTCCGTGACGCGGACGGGAGGATCTCCGAGGTCGTTCACTCGTTCCGCGACATCACCCGGCTCAAGGAGGCCGATGAAGCGAAGGCCCTGTTCCTCGCGACCGCCTCGCATGAGCTCAAGACCCCGCTAACCGTTATCCAAGGATTCGCCGAGACCTTGCTACGAACAGCGGCGCCGAACGGCCTCCGCGAGGACGCCCTCCGCGCGATCGAGCGACGGGCGATCGAGCTCGACGGCATCGTGAATCGGTTGTTGCTGTCCAGTCGGATCGACGCCGGGCGCATGACGCTCGACCTCTCCGACATCGATCTCGGCTCGATCGTCGCCGAGCGCGTCGCCGCTTTCTCGCAAGCCACCCGACGGCCGGTCCAGTTCCAAGCCGGCGCCGACCTGCCTCGTGTGATCGCCGACGCTCATGCCGTCGCGATCGTCGTGGATCACCTTCTGGACAACGCGATCAAATACTCGCCGGGCGGCGAACCGGTGGACGTGGAGGTCCGTTCCGACGAGGGGCTGCAGATCGTTGTCTCGGATCGAGGGATCGGCATGGACGCCGAGCAGGTTCTCCACTGCTTCGACAAGTTCTGGCAAGGAGAATCGGCGAACGATCGCCGGTTCGGCGGCACCGGGATCGGCCTGTTCATCGTCCGGTCGCTGGTTGAGTCGATGGGGGGCTCCATCGGGGTCTGCAGCACGCTCGGCGAGGGAAGCGCGTTCACCGTTTCGCTGACGCCGGTCGGCGCGACGGCGCCGGCTCGTCCGCCGGCTCCCGAGCCCGACCCGACGCCGCGGCCCGGCGTTGGGGAAACCTCAGTGATCCGCGAATTCATGCGCCAGATGGGGGTTCCCGTAAGGAGGGAGTCATGAGGATCGCGGTCGCAGTAGTGAACCTCGTGCTCGGCGCCGTCTACACAAGCTACGGGATCATGACGATCGAGGACATGCGTCGCGGATGGAAGACGATGGGCTTCTCGCATTTCGGCGCGGCATGGATCGCGATGGCGTTCACGTGCGGGCCGCATCATCTCTTCCACGGCATCCACGCTGCGTTCGAAGGCCGTCCGGGTGGGTCGCTGGACCTTGCCGTGGTGCTGGTCGGCTTTCCGGCCGGTGTCACCTGGTTCCTGCTGCGCATCGAAGCGTTCCGCGGCGGCCGGGGCGATCGCTTCATCGGTGGCACCCCGCTATGGGTCATGGCGATCCCGACGCTGGCCGGGGTGTACGTTACCGGCCTCGTGGCCTCGTCCATCGCGATCGCAGGCGGCGGGTTCGCATTCCGCGCCACGATCGTGCCGAACGCTCTTCTCGTCGTGCTGTACTGCGCGATCGGATACTTCCTGACCCGGACGCAGCTCCGCAACCGGGGACCCCTCGGTGGATGGTCGGTATCGGGCTTGTCGCTCGCAGCCGTCTTCCCGACGTGCGCGTTCATGCATGGCGTCTTCTTCCTTTACTCGGGGACAGGACGGTACGCGCACGACGTGCACGGGTTCGCGGTCGACTGGCTCGGCGTGCCGGCTGCCGCGTACTTCCTCTTGGTCACCTGGAGGCTCTATGTCGACGCCGTGCGGGACTGGAACAAGGGTCCGGTCGCGACCCGGGAGCCGGCCCTGACGCGCTAGAGGGTCGGAGGAGCCTGCTTCGCGGCGCGCTGTGAGCGCTCGAAGTCGTCGTCGGTGAGGGTCAGGAACTCGACGGGGCGACCGCCCACGAGATGCTCGTCGATGATCTGCTCGACGTCGTCGAGCGTCAGACCGCCGTACCACACGTTGTCCGGGTAGACGACGACGGTCGGGCCCGCCAGGCATGGCTCGAGGCACCCGGTCGCAACGACCTTGAAGTGGACGAGGCTCTTCTCGCCCTGCAGATCGCGGAAGTGGCCCAGAAGCTCGGCAGAGCCGCGGGCGATGCACGAGCCCTTCGGATGGTCCTCGGGCCGCTCGTTCGTGCAGACGAACACGAACTTCTCCGGCTTCGGCATCCCTCGGATGATAGTGCAACCGTCGCCAGAGCGATCCCGGCTCTCGAGGTCGGCGCGCCGGCTTTACGTAGTAGCATCCGCTGCGGTGGAGCTGGGTCTGAAGGGTCGTGTTGCGCTCGTCGCCGCATCGAGTCGTGGGATCGGCCGGGCGTGCGCCGAGGCGTTCGCGCACGAGGGCGCCGATGTAGCCATCTGCGCGCGGGGCAAGGACGATCTGCGCGACGCGGAAGCCAAGCTCGTCGAGGTCGGCGTCCGCGTGCACGCAGCGGTCGCCGATCTGTCGATATCCGACGACTGCCGCCGGTTCGTGCAAGGCGCCGCCGAAGCGCTCGGGCGCGTCGACGTGCTGGTGAACAACTGCGGCGGGCCGCCCTCCGGCGCGTTCGACTCGTTCTCGGAGGACGACTATCGGAAGGCTCTCGAGCTCAACCTGCTCTCAACCGTACGCTGCACGCTCGGCGCGGTGCCGTTGATGCGCCGCGGCGGCTGGGGCCGCATCGTGAACATCACCAGCGTCGCCGCGAAACAGCCGCTCGAGGGCCTCGTGCTCTCGAACAGCTCCCGCGCGGCGGTGGTCGGCTTCGCGAAGACCCTGGCGACCGCTCTCGCGCGGGAAGGCATCACCGTCAACACCGTATGCCCCGGGCCGACGTTCACCGACCGCATCCGTTCACTCGCGACACAACGCGCGGAACGGGAACGGATCCCCTTCGACGAGGCGGTGAAGGCCTACCTAACCGACATCCCGATGGGGCGCCTCGGCCGGCCGGAAGAGATCGCCGCGACGGTCGTCTTCCTCGCGAGCGATCCGGCCTCATACGTCACGGGCACGACGATCCAGGTCGACGGGGGGATGGTCCGCGCGCTGATGTAGCTGCCGTGGCGCTTAGGCTTCGCGCTTCAGCTCGGCGGCCAGATGGTGCGTGAGCGGGACCCCGACGGCCGCCATCCGCACCTCGTAGCGGAGCACGTCGCCGTCCACCGTGAACGTGCGCTCCAGCGCGACGACCTCTTTCGCGGTCGTGGTCCTGGCGACCGTCTTGGATGCGACGTCGATCGTCGTGCCGTCGATCGTTCCTTCCTGGATCTCGGCGATGCCGGTCGGATGCGTGAACAGGATCTCGATGCGCCCGCCGGCCTGCGGACGCCAGTAACCGACCTCGGCGTGCATCGGGAAGCCCTTAACGGGGTGCTTCGTCTTCTGTTCGTAAAACAAGAACGGCTTGCCCGTGTGCCAGAAGCGGATCTCTTCGAGATAGGCGAAGGAGTCGATCGTCGGGTACGAGCCTTTGCCTTCTCCGCTCCAGGTTCCGAGCAAGAACGCGAGCGGCTCGACATCGGGATGCAGCGTCGGTTCCATCGAGCCGACGCTATCACGGCCTCCGGTACAGTGTCGCACCGTGAGCACCGCAACAGATCCTCTCGAAACGAAGCTCAAGAAAGCGATGGCGCAGCGGCCGCACCGCGAGTACGAGCTCCCTCCCGGACGTCAAGCTGCGGTACTGCTCATGTTCTTCGAGCGCGACGGCGAGCCGTGGTTGGTCTTCACGAGGCGGACGGATTCGGTGAAACACCACAAGGGCGAGATCTCGTTCCCCGGTGGCGCTCGCGACGACGAGGACGCCGACATCGAGGCGACCGCGATACGAGAAACCGTGGAGGAGTTGGGCGTGGACCCGGCGGACATCCGGATCGTCGGCCGGCTCGACGAGCTCCCGACGTTCGTCACGGGCTACAACGTAACCTCGTTCGTCGCCGTCGTACCCGAGCAGCATTCCTACCGCCCGAGCGACGCTGAGATCGATGAGATCATCGAGCTCCCCGTCGCCGAGCTCGCGCGGATCGGCCGGCGGGAGACGATCGAACGGCGTGGGTTCCAGATCGAGACCAACGTCTTCGACACGCGCGGCCACTACATCTGGGGATTCACCGGCGCGGTCCTGCGCTTGTTCCTGGACGAGGTCTGGCCGCTCGTCGCCGGCGAGCCGAGCTAAGGCGCGGGAGCACGCCTCTGCCGCGCCGCGCGCCCAGAAATGCCTACGAAACAGTACTTTCGAACATCCGTTCGTCCCTCAAGCCTTCTGTGGCAAAGCTAACAGCAGGGCAAGGGCGACTTTTGGAGAATCTACGGCGATACGGGCATCCACGACATAGGGGGGATCGATGCGGGGGGCTCGAACCACTTCAGTCCTGCTATTCGCGGTCGTGTTCGCCGCGATCATTCCGGCGCGCGCGGCGCTTGCCGCCGGCACCGCAGGCAGCTTCGAGGTCGACGGCAACCGTCCGGACTCCGTTGCGGGCGAGCCGCTCGACTGGTCTTCGCTGACCGCCTCGGGAGCGAGGGTCATCGAGTTCACCGACCCGAAGAGTTCGAACGGGGACGATGTCTACAAGGATGGCAGCAAGGCGCTCGCGCCCGGCGGCTGGGCATGCGCCACGAAGAAGGCACCCCCGAAGGACGACATCGTCAAGGCCGCGCTCGGTTTCAGGACGTTCGGCGGCGACCGCTTCATGTACGTGAACTGGGAGCGGTACGCAACCAACGGAACGGCGAACATCGACTACGAGTTCAGCCAGTCCAACCTCGAAGTTTGTCCCGGTCTTCCGGTGCGCACGGAAGGTGACATCATCCTCACCTACGACTTCGACAACGGCGGCGGCACGATCACGATCCGCGCGTTCCGGTGGCGCTTCACCGGGAACGGCGTCGGCGAGTACGTGGAGGACGACGCGACGCTCGTGGAGCACGTCACCTACGACGCGGAAGTCAACCGGACCAACACCACCGAGCCCGGCCTGAAGGCGGGCGCGTTCGGGGAAGCGTCTCTCAACCTCACCAAGACCATCGGCGACATCTGCCCGAAGTTCGCGAGCGCATACGTGCGGACCCGGTCGTCGACCGCGATCACATCGGACCCGAAGGACAGGACTGCGAAGCGGTCGGATATCTGCCCGCCGCCGAATCCTACGATCACCAAGACGGCGGCCCAGGCCAGCGTTGAGGTCGGCGGCACCGTGACCTTTAACATCGCCTACGGAAACCTTTCGACCGAGGGTACGGCCAGCTCGGCGACGATCACCGACACGCTTCCGGCCGGCACCGAGTTCGTGTCTTGCACCGATGGGTGCACGGTGTCCGGCGATACCGTCGCGTGGCAGGTTGGGCCGCTCGCGCCGGGAGCGAGCGACACGGTGTCGCTGACGCTCCGGGTTCTGCAGACTCCGCCGCAATGTCTCCTCTGCAACACCGCCACGATCGACAGCCCGCAGAAACCCGGCTCACCCGACGCCTCGAGCACTGCTTGCGTGCACGTGTCTCCCGGTCCGAACCCGGGGACGGCCTCGGCCAGCGGTCGTGCCACGGGGGTTCATATCTCCGATACCGGGTTCGGCATCGATCAGATCATCACCGACGTGAGCAGCTCGCAGACCGGGAAGGGAGTGGACTCGAACGATCTCTCGCAGGCGAACGTCCGGATCCCGACCTCGACGCTGTCGCCTCCGGTCCTGCAGGTGAACCTGATCCAGGGCGTTGCGACATCGCAGGTGCTGAGCACCCCGCCGACGTCGCGGCAGAACACCGTGGCGCAGGTGGCCGGGCTCAATATCCTGGATGGTGTCATCACGGCCGAGCTCGTTCGAGCGGCCGGACTCGCCGAGGCGACCGAGGACGGGTCGAACTGGAACACGCTCGGAACCGGGTTCGTGAACCTCAAGATCGACACCGATGGACGGCTCGGACCCGGTCAGCCGCAGGTCTACGACAACGTCAATCCGGGGGCCTTCATCGACCTGTCGAGCCTGTTCGGCAAGGGTCCGCAGGGGCAGAAGAGCGGGGTTACGCTCCGCAAGGTGTCGGGATCGACCACCGGAACATTCGTTTCGGACGTCACGGTGACGATGATCGACATCACCGCTTGGGATCGTGACCCACTGGCGCTCGGCCGGCAGACGACCAGCGTCCAGGTTTCGACGGCCGGTGCTCACGCGGAGCATCCCTCCGCGACGGGCTGCCCGGGCGCCGTGAGCGGCCACGCCTTCATCGCGAGCGAGACCACCGACCCCGAACTGATCCCCATCACGGTCGGCTACGTCGCGATCCCGGCGTACGGCGGCCACGACGAGCAGGCGCTGAATCAGCTGTTCTTGCCTGCCGACGGCTCGGTCGTCTCGGCTGAGCTGACGAAGTCGGTGAGCGACGGGACGCTGACCCCGACCTCGGCCTCGTCGAGCGATTACGCGGAGCTGGCGAACCTGTGCGTGCTCCGAGACGCGGTCGGTCCGGGCTGCCTCGTCGGGGCGACCCTCGTGCGTTCGCAGGTGGCGAGCTCCGACGGTTCCTCCGGGGGCGCTTTGTCGAACGACACCGGCACGCAATTCGTCGGATTGGTCGTGAACGGTCAGACGATCGCGGTCCCCGTCGCGCGCAACACCGTGATCAGCCTGGGCGCGCTCGGGTACATCGTGTTGAACGAGCAGTTCTGCGACGGAGGCAGTCTCGCGGCGCCGGGGCCGGTACCGACGTGCAGCGGGACCACGCATTCGGGCCTGACGGTGCGCGCGATCCGCGTAGTCCTGCTCGACCCGCCGCCGGGAGGCTTGCCCGGGTTGGAGGTCATCGTCGCCGAAGCCCACTCGGACGCGACGGCGCCGTAGAAGCGAGGGATGACGAGGGCCCCGGGGGGCGACGCCGGGGAAGGCTGACGCTCAGCCGGCGAGCACCGGCAACGAAACGGTCGTCCCCGAAAGGATGTCGGTGACGGCCGGCTCCGTCTCCGGCTTGAAAACCGGGAAGTCGACCGCAGCGAGCGTCAGCTCGATCCGGTGCCCCATGAGGAAAGTGTGGGCGTTCGGCCAGAGATCCAGCGCGACGGCGGGGTTCGGGCCTGCGTTCTCGACGGAACGGCATCCCCGAGTGACGAGGACGCGCGAGCCGTCGGGAGCGACGTCCCACACCTTCGCGTTCAGCTGCACCACCCGCCGGGCGGTCGTGCTCAGCAGCGCCTCGACCGCGGGAGCGCCGACCACGTCGAGGGGCGAGGACAAGGGATCGGAGAGGAACGAAGCGGTGTCGAGCGGGTTGGCTCCTTCCGGCACCGCTCGGACCGCGTCGCGCGATGCGGGCACCGGGACGCGGCCGGATATCTCGTTCGTGGCGACCGGATCGTTGGCCACGTTGATGGTGACGAGGTCGTTCACGATCGTCCCAACGGAGCCGGCGTCTCCCTGCGAGCCGGCCAGCGTGCCGTCGCTCCGCGGATGCAGCACGAGCGGTGTCGCCCCGGGGATGGGCCACGCGGCGGCCGTGCGGTGGGTCCATTCGCCGGGCAACCCCTGCGTGAGCCGCTGGGCGTAGTCGACGCGCGGACGGGCGCCGCTCGCGAACCCATGGTCGACGCCGCGGAGGAACTCGTCCATCCAGTCGATCCAGTCTTGCTCCTTGTCTGCCTCGTCGGCCGGGTCGTTCGGTCCGGCGGCGTGGCCGCCCGACGCGAACCAGTAGTGGACGGGGACGCCTGCGGCTTCGAGTGGGGCGAGGAACCGTGCCGGGTGGTCGCCGGGGAAGAGGTAGTCCTCCCACGACTGCGTCCAGTAGACGGGGACGCGGCGATCGACGAGCGGCTGCACGTAGGTCAGCGGCGACCGCGCGCGCAGGTCGTCGCTCGTCGATCCCAGGCCGGGCACGACTACGTCCTCGGTGTCGGTGTAGAGCGTCAGTCCCCAGCGCACGGCCAGCGCGTCCTCGGTGCGGGCGGCGGCCGCCTTGTAGGCGGCCACGAAGATCGCCGTGTCGAACGAGAACTTCATGCAGTCGTTCGGGTTGAGCGCCTGGTTGAGGTCGGCGAACGTGTTCCCGACCGCGACCGCCTTGACGCGTGAGTCGTTCGCAGCCGGGAGCAGAGACTCGCCGCCGCCTTGCGAGATGCCGTTGGCGCCGACGCTTTCCGTGTCGATCTGGGAGCCGAAGCTCGACTCGACCCAGTCGAGCATCTCCGAGAAATCGAGGGTGGTTCGCTCTCCGAAGAAGTCGAAGAACCCGCCGGAGTTTCCGTGGCCGCGGTGCGAGTACATCAGGAGCGCGAAGTTGCCGGTCTCGACGAACTTGATCCCGTACATGGTGTCGTAGGGGTTGTCCTTGTTGGACCCTCCGCCGTGCTGGCGCACGATGAGCGGGTAGCCCTCCGCCGGCGGGTTCCCGACCGGCACGTACACCGAAGCCTCGAGCCGGACCCCGTCGCTCATCGTCACCATGGCGTCGGTGCGGGCGTACGCGGCGTCGGCCCGCGCGACGAGCGTCGAAGCGCCGGCCACGAGCAGGAGTAGGAGCGAGAAGCGGCGCATCCAAGCGTCTTCTACGCCGCCCCGCGCGGCACCTGCCGCCCGCCGCCGAGGGCGTTTACAACCAGAAGTGCTTCGCGGCGATCCGGCGGGCGACGGCGCCCGACTCGCGGCCTTGCGATCGAAGAGCCTCGACGAGCTCGGGAACCGGCTCGAGCCCGGCTTCGCGGAGCACATGCTCCGGCTTGCTGCGTGCCTTCGCCCGGAGCGCCCCGTCCTCCGTGAGCCGTTCGAGCAGCGCCTCCAGCCGCTGGTGGCGCCGATAGAAGTCCGTGGCGGCTTCGAGCAGACGATCCGGTGGGTCGGGGAGGGCTCGCAGCCGGTCGATCAAGACCCGGAACTGCTCGAACCCGGCCGCGCAGGCCGCGCAAGCCGCGAGATGCCGATGCTTGCCCGCGGTCAGGGCGAGCCGGGCTAGCTCGGCGTCGGAAAGGTGGTCGGAAGCCATCGTTACCCTCTGGACGCCTCAGGGGGCCCGGACTCTTGCAGGGCGTCGCGAAGCCGCTTCAGACAGCGGCTGAGCCGCGCTGCGACCGTCCCCGGCGGGACGCCGAGGCTTTCGGCGACCTCGGCCTGGGTGAGGTTTCGGAAGAAGTACAGGCCGATGGTGCCGTTGCACGGCTCGCCGAGGGCGAGGACCGCCGCCCTGACGTCGAGCGCGGTTTCCAGCTCCTCCAGCTCCGCTTCGGTCCCGGGGTCGACCTCGTGGGCGACCTCGGGTCTGCGCGCCTCCTTGCGCAGGTGCTCCCGCGCGGCGCTCAGGACGACGGCGCGGAGCCAGGAACGGAACTCTCCGCGGCCCGAGAAACCCGCCAGGCCCTCATACACGCGGATGCAGGCGTCCTGGAAGACCTCCTCCGCTGCTGCGGGCGGCAGCCCGAACGCGCGCGTCGCGATCGCGTAGATGTACGCGGCGTAGCGCGAGATCAGCTCGACCCAGGAATGCTCATCGCCCGCCAGACATGCGGCGACGAGCTCGTCGTCGCTCGCGGTTTTCCGCTCGGATTGGGTCGCCGTTCGTCGGCTCGGCATCTCCGTAGGGTACGACATCTCCCGGCCGTCTTTGCCCTTCCACCGTGGCCTCTCCTCCCGTAGAGTCCCGTCCGGATGGAGAAGGCGAAGACACTTCCGCCGCTCGGCGGCGTCCATGCGGAGATCCGCCGGCGAGTCCGAGGTCGCCGGCGCCGCGCCGCTTCGATCCACGCCTGGGACCGGATAGAGCGGGCGGTCAATCCAGCGTTCTTCCTTCCGAGGCTGCGTGACGACCTCGAGATACTCGACTTCGTGCGCCGCGACGGCGAGAGCTACACGATGGTTAAGACGCCGATCGGACCCAACTACGTCCGGCTGACGGCCGACGAGCGCGCGCTCGTCGTGCAGATGGACGGGAGCCGCACGGTCAAGGACCTGGTCGTCGGCAAGTTCCGGGAATCGGGCGCGTTCGAGCTTTCGTCGGTCGCCGATCTCGTGGATGAGCTCTTCCGTGGGGGATTCCTCGACGTTCGCTATGAGCCCGTCCTCGATAACGTGATGGAGGCCAAGAAGAGACGGAAGCGGAGGCTCCCGCTGCCGGGCTGGATGCGTGAGTTCGCGGCGACACGACGCATCGAATTCCCCGGCTCACATCGCTTCTTCGATGCTATGTACCGCTGGGGCGGCCGCTTCTTCTTCGTCAAGCCGGTCGTGATCGCCGGCACGGTCGTCGCGATCGTCGGCATGATCGCGTTCTTCGTTCTGCTCGGCCAACACAAGTACACGTTGATCGGGGAGTCGGCCGCCGCGAGCGTCGGGCTGCTCTACGTCGCCGACTACGTATCGACCTTCGTGCACGAGTCGGGGCACGCACTCGCCACGATCCACGCCGGCCGCCGGGTCAATGCGGCGGGGTTCATGCTCTATCTCGGTATGCCGGCGTTCTTCATCGAGACGACCGACACCTGGATGGCGCCGAGGCGTGGACGCATGGCGGCCGCCGGCGCCGGCCCCTACATCGAGACGGTCATCGGCGGGATCGCGACCTTACTAGCGCTTTCGCTCCCGGCGAGCCCGGTGACCTTGTTCCTGTTCCGCTACGCCGTGCTGTCGTACATCGCCATCGCGCAGAACCTCGTGCCGTTCCTCCGGCTCGACGGCTACTACATCATGATGGACGCGCTCGAGGAGATGAACCTCAGAGAGCGTTCGTTCGAGTTCCTGCGGGACGACCTTTTCGGCAAGTTGCGACGCCGCGAGCGCCTCTCTCGCCAGGAGCGCATGTACACGGGATACGGGATCTTCGCCGTCCTCTTCACGGTGCTGGCGGTCGCCCTTTCGGCCCTGTTCTGGTCAAAGATCCTCAGCCAGGCGATCCGAAGCGCCTGGCAGGGCGGCTGGGTATCCCGGATCTTGATCTCGATCCTGGTGGGGTTGGTGCTCGCGCCGCTGCTTCGCGGTGTCATCCGGCTGATCCGCGCCGGGATCCGCCGTGCGCGGCCTGTGCTTCGGATCGCGCGCCGGGCGACCGAGCGGAAGTGGCGAGCAGAAGCCGTGAGCCTGTTCCGCGATCTGCCGCTCGCCGGCCCGCTCGACGACGAGGCGGTCCAGGAGATCGGCGAACACGTTCGCCTGATCCGGGTTCCCCGAGGGCAGGTCGTCATCAAGCAGGGTGAGCGTGGGGACGCGTTCTACGTCGTCCGCTCGGGCACGCTCGAGGTTAGCCACACGGAAGCGGACGGCACCGAACGATCCATCCGCCGCCGCGAGCGCGGCCGTTCGTTCGGCGAGATCGCGCTGCTCGAGGGGACGACGCGCACGGCGACGGTGCGCGCGGTGGAGCCCTCGGAGCTGTTCGTTATCGACAAGGGGACCTTCGATCGCGCCCTCGCGAACAATATCGACATCGCGGACGACGTCCGGGCCGGCCTGATCTCGGCGGCGGACCTGCGATCCTTGTCACCGTTCGCGTCGCTCGACGACGCCGACGCGTCGCGCCTGCTGCAGGGGGCCTCTTGGCACAGCTTCAAGCCCGGAGAGCGGATCGTGAAGCAGGGGGACGACGCCGACGCGTTCTACGTGATCGCCTCGGGCCAGGTAGACGTCATCGAGGATCGCCGCCGCAAGGGCCGGCTCGGAGCCGGCGACTACTTCGGCGAGGTCGCGCTCCTGATGCGTGAGCCTCGCACGGCGACGATCCGGGCGGTGACTCCCGTCCGTGCGTTGGAGCTCGAGCGGAAAGCGTTCGATCGTGTGCTGGCCAAGTCGTTCCGCAAGGGTAGACTCGCCCCGTCGAGGACGCTCAGCCGCGAGTGGGAGCACTGACGTGGACTGCTGGCACTGTCGGAAGGCCGCGCTCGGTGTCTGTCGATTCTGCGGGCGGGGGCTCTGCGAGGATCACGCTCAAGAGCACCCCTACATCCTCGATCTGTACCGCTCGAAAACCGGCGATTCCATGAAGGTGCTCGTCGTCGAAGACGCGCTTTTCTGTGGGATCTGCACGCCCCGGCCGGACCCCGTGGATATCGCCGAGCTCGATTGAGGCAAGAGAATGGGCGCGAGCCCACGTCTGGAAGACAGGGACGAAAAAGATGCCGACGCGAGGAGGTGGATACTGATGGCAGCTCGCAAGCCAGCGAAGAGGGCCCCGGCCAAGAAGGCCGCCGCCAAGCGCACGTCGACCAAGCGTGCCAGCAAGCGCACCGCGGCCAAGACCCGCGCGCTCAAGACCCGCGCGCTGTAAGGCGCACTACCGACGCAGCTGCGTACGGGCTCGGGAGGATTCCCGGGCCCGTAACGTTTGTCCGTTCCCGCCTTCGAGCCCAGCCACGTTGTGTCACGAGCTTTACATCCGCACCGTCGCTTCGGTGAACGACCGGACCCCTTCCTTCGAGCCAGACTCGCGTCAGGAAGTTCGGAGAGGTTCGGAAGGAGGAGCGATGAACGGGTACCCGAGCATGCAGCAGGCTCTGGCGGAGCAGCGCATCCAGCAGTTCCACGCCGAGGCGGCTCACGCCCGCACCGTCAAGGAGGCCCGCGCGGCGCGTCGCGCCAACCGCAGCCCCTCTCGGATCGTCGGCCTCGTCGCCGCGATCCGCGGGTTCCGGCCGGCGCCCGTGGCGGCCTACCGCCGCTGGTTCGCCAAGGGTCAATTGACTGCGACGAACCGCCCGTGCTGACACTCAGGCCATGGAGTGGCCCCTGTTGGACGGGATACCGGAGGAGCCGCGCCGCCGCGTCCTTGCGGCGGGGCGGCTCCGGCGTTTCGCCCGGGGTGAAGTCGTGTTCCACGAGGGCGACCCCGGCGACACCCTCCATCTGATCGCCAAAGGCCGGGTGGCCGTCCGCGTCACCACCCTGCTCGGGGAGGTCGCCACGCTCGCCATCCTCGGTCCCGGCGACTTCTTCGGCGAGCTCGCACTCCTGGGCCCTACGACCCGAACGGCGACGGTGACGGCGATCGAGCAAACCGAGACGGTGACGATCCATCGGGAGGAGTTCGACGCGCTCAAGCGCGAGCATCCATCCGTGGAGTCGTTCGTCGCAGGCGTGTTGGGCGCGCAGGTTCGGCGCCTTTCCGAGCAGGTGCTCGAGGCGCTGTACATCCCCGCGGACAAACGCGTCCTCCGCCGTCTGAACGACCTCTCTCGCATCTACGGAGCGAACGCGCCCGGCACGGTCGTGCCGCTGACGCAAGAGGACCTCGCTCACCTCGCGGGAACCTCGAGGGCCACGGTGAACCGCGTGCTCGGCGAGGCGCAGGAGGCCGGGATCGTTACGATCGGGCGCGGCCGGATCGACATCGTCGACCCGGAATCACTGCAACGGCGCGCCCGATAGTCTCCGCACCGCGACCTCGGTAGACTCACCGTCCATGCGTTCAGCCAACCTGACCAGAGAAGAGGCGAGCTGTCGCGCGGCCGCCGTCTCGGATCCGCGCTACCAGATCGATCTGGACTTCGACGCCGGAGAGGAGCGGTTCGGGATCCAAGCGACGATCCGCTTCCGGGGGGCAGAGCCGGGCGGATCCACGTTCCTCGAGTTCCTCGCGCCGGAGGTCCACTCGCTCGCGCTCAACGGCGTAGCGCTGGAGCCGAGCAAGCACTTCGACGGCTTGCGTATCACGCTGCCGTCGATCGCGGAGGAGAACGAGGTCCGGATCGTCGCAGAGGGCGCGTACCAGCGGGATGGGATCGGCATCCATCGGGCCGTCGATCCTGTGGACGGTGAGGTTTACATCTACACCGATGCCGAGCCCTACGACATCCACCGCGTCTACCCGTGCTTCGACCAGCCCGATATCAAGGGCAGGTTCACGTTCAGCGTCAACGTCCCCGCACGTTGGCAGGTGGCGTCGAACACCCCGCCGTCGGAGCGACCCCCCGAAGGGGAAGCCGGGATCTGGCGGTTCCCGGAGACGCCGCTGATGTCGACGTACATAACCTGCATCGCCGCCGGTCCGTACCACGTCGTCCGCGACCGCCACGGCGACATCGAGCTCGGGGTGTGGTGCCGCAAGACGCTGGCTTCCTACCTCGAGGCCGACGAGATCCTGGACGTCACGAAGCAGGGCTTCGACTTCTTCAGCGCGGCCTTCGACTATCCGTATCCCTTCGGCAAGTACGACCAGCTTTTCGTTCCCGAGTTCAACTCGGGCGCGATGGAGAACATCGGCTGCGTCACCTTCAACGAGGACTATCTCTACCGATCGAAGGTCACCGACGCGGCGCGGGAGCGCCGGGCAGAGACGATCCTGCACGAGATGGCGCACATGTGGTTCGGGGACCTCGTCACGATGCGCTGGTGGGACGACCTCTGGCTGAACGAGTCGTTCGCGTCCTGGGCGGCGATCTATTCGCAGGCGAACGCGACGCGGTGGCAGAACGCGTGGGTCACCTTCGCCGACGCGGAGAAGACGTGGGCGTACCGGCAGGATCAGCTCGCCTCCACACATCCGATCGTTGCCGACATCCCAGACATCGCGTCGACGAAGGTGAACTTCGACGGCATCACCTACGCGAAAGGCGCCTCCGTCCTGAAGCAGCTCGTCGCATGGGTGGGGGAGGATGCCTTCCTGAAGGGCCTTCGCAGCTACTTCCGGCGTCACGAGTACGGCAACACCGACCTCTCCGACTTCCTGACCGCGCTGGAGGAGTCCTCCGGCCGCGACCTGCATGCATGGAGCAAGGAGTGGCTCCAGACCGCGGGCGTCAACACGTTGCGGCCGTCCTTCGAAGGCAACGGCGACGCGTACCGCTCGTTCGAGGTCGTCCAAGAGTCCACCGACGAGCACCCAACCCTTCGGCCGCATCGGATCGCGATCGGCTTGTTCGACGCCGACGGGGATGCCCTCGTGCGGCGGCGGCGCGTCGAGCTCGACGTCGTCGGCACCAGGACGCCGGTGCCC
Source organism: Actinomycetota bacterium (assembly GCA_040905475.1). Lineage (NCBI taxonomy): Bacteria > Bacillati > Actinomycetota > Actinomycetota bacterium. Next base: position 53,976 of record JBBDRM010000166.1, on the reverse strand, counting down.
GATCTCGAAGGCGAGCGGGTGCCCTCGCTGCTGTTGTTGAACGACGACGACCTGACGTTCGCCAAGGTACGGCTCGACGGCCGGTCGTTCGACACTCTGGTCGACCGCCTTCGCCTTCTCAGCGATCCCCTCGCGCGAACGCTGTGCTGGAGCGCCGCCTGGGACATGACCCGCGACGCCGAGATCGCCGCCCGCGACTACGTGGAGCTCGTGCTCCGAAACATCTCGGGCGAGACGGAGATCGGCGTGGTGCAGTCGCTCCTCGCGCAAGCCGCCGCAGCCATCAACCAATACGGCGAGGAGCCCAACCGGATCCCGGGGCTCGACCGGTTCGCCGGCGCGGCCCGTACGGGGATGGAAGGCTCCGAGCCGGGAAGCGACCACCAGCTCGCCTGGGCGCGGTGCTTCATCACCTGGGCCCAGTCGGACGAGCAGCGCGAACTGGTTCGCGGGCTCCTCGACGGATCTCGGACGATCGCCGGGCTGGCCGTGGACACCGACCTCCGCTGGCTGATCGTTCGTTCGCTGGCTGCGGCGGGCCTTGCCGACGCGGAGCTGATCGAAGCAGAGCTCGCGCGTGATCCGAGCGACAAGGGCCGGCGGGAGGCGGCAGCCGCCAAGGCGCTCCGTCCGTCCGAAGAGGCGAAGGAGGAAGCCTGGTCGGCGATCGTCGGCGATCCGTCGCTGCCGTACTCGACGATGCGGGCGATGATGGCCGGCTTCTCGCACCCGTCGCAGGCGACGCTGCTCGAGTCGTACCGGAACCGCTACTTCGACTCGGTGGGATCGTTCTGGGCCGAACGAGCGACGGAGATCGCGATCGGCTTCACCGCAGGCCTGTACCCGCGGGTGCTGGTCGGGCAGGACACCGTCGACGCGACCGACCGATTCCTGAGCGAGCGCGCTCCGATCCCGCCGTGCCGGCGGCTGATCGTGGAGGGACGGGACGACGTACTCCGGGCGCTACGCGCCCGGGCCAAAGACGGGGAAGCCTGACCGGTTCGCTGCTTCGAGCTAGCCGACCACGACTTGGTCGAGACCGAGGCCCTGAGCCAGGCGCGAGATGTCGCTCTCGCGGTAGCGGCGGTGCCCGCCGATCGTCGAGCCGGACTGCAGCTTGCCCTCCTCGGCCCATCGCCGAAGGGTGCTCGTCGCGACCCCGAGCATCCTGGCGGCCTCGGCGGGCAGCAGGAAGCGCTCGCGCTCGTCGGCGCTCGGCAAGATGATCGTGTCGGTGTTGTAGGTCATGGTCTCCTCCGCCGTTTTCCTGGGCAGCCGATCACAACCCCCCGCAGTGACCGACCGCCCTTGTCGATGATGGATACGACCGGGACGAGGGTTTCTTACGGTTCGGGCGGTCCGAGCGGTAAGTCGGCCCCTAACCCGGCCCGTTGGTCGGGGGCGATCAGGTCGGGAGTGATCTCCGAGATCGTGCGGCATCCCGCCAATGCCATCGCAAGGGAGAGCTCGTCCCGAAGCATCCCGAGGACCCTCGCCACCCCTTCCGAGCCGTCGGCGGCGAGGCCCCAGAGCTGCGGGCGGCCCACGGCCACCGCGTCGGCCCCCATGGCGATGGCTTTGAGCACGTCCGTCCCTCGCCGAACGCCGCCGTCGAGGATGATCGCGGTCTGCCCTCCTACCGCCGCGGCGATCTCCGGCAGGGCGTCCAGCGACGCGATCGATGTATCGAGCTGCCGGCCGCCGTGGTTCGAGACCCAGATCCCTTCCACGCCCAGGTCGAGCGCCCGGCGGGCATCGTCCGCTCGCACGATGCCTTTCAGGATCATGGGCATCGGGGCGAGCGCTCGCAGCCAAGCCAGGTCGTCCCAGTTGAGCGTCGGCGTCTGCAGCGTCGCCACCCAGCTGGAGAGCGCGCTGCCTTGCTCGCTCGGGGTGGCCGTCGAAGACTCGAAGTTGGCGAAGCGCACGTCCTCGGGGAGCGTGAACGTGTTGCGGAAGTCGCGTTCCCGGCGGCCGAGCAGCGGCACGTCCACGGTGACGACCAGGGCGGTGTACCCGGCCTCGTAGGCACGCTTGACGAGCATCTCGGTCACCGATCGATCGGAGTAGCAGTAGAGCTGGAACCAGCCTGGCGACCCGGGGACGGCCGCAGCGACATCCTCCATGGTGACCGTCGAGATGCTCGACAGCGTCATCAGCGCGCCCACGGAGGACGCTCCGCGCGCCGTCGCGAGCTCTCCCTCGGGGTGCGCGAGCTTGTGCATGGACGTCGGCGCCAGGATGACCGGGAACGGGAGCGACCGTCCGAGCACGCTGGTCGAGAGGTCTCGCTCGGCAACATCGACGAGCACCCGGTAGCGCAAGAACCGCCGACGGAAGGCCTCGCGGTTCTCCCGCAGCGTGATCTCGTCCTCGGCCCCGCCCGCGTAGTAGTCGTAGGCCATCTGGGTGAGGCGCTCGCGTGCGATGGCCTCGAATTCTTCGACGTTCACCGGGACGGTCATGGGCGCGCGAGCATAGCGGAAACCCAGCTCCGTGCGGGAGCGGATCCGGCCGCTAGCCTTTCGGAGGATGGACGACGTCGTCGCGCACGCTCGCATCGGGCTCGTCGGATCAGGCGAGTTCACCCCGGCGATGGAGGACATCGATCGTGAGATCCTCACGACGCTTCCGCCACACCCCCGGGTCGTGATCCTCCCGACCGCGGCCGGGGGAGAGGATCCCGACGACTGGGCCTACCGCGGCGTCGAGCACTTCACGCGACTCGGCGCGCGGACGGTCGCACTGATGGTGCTCAACTGGTCGCACGCCGAGGATCCGCAGAACGTCGCCGAGGTCTCCTCGGCCGACCTCGTGTACCTATCGGGCGGGAAGCCGGCGCGGCTGCTCGCGGCGCTCGAGGGATCGCCGCTGTGGAGCGGGGTCCTGCAAGCGCGGCGCAACGGCGGCTGGATCGTCGGCGCCAGCGCGGGGGCGATGGTGCTCGGCGACTGGACGCTCGTGCACGCGCCGGGCTCGGGGTACGGAACGCCGACCACGTGGACGATCGGCCTCGGCATCCTCCAGGGCATCGCCGTCGTTCCGCACTACGACCGGTGGGATGAAGCGGAGCGGCTCGCCGATGAGATCGCCCCCTCCTGCATGGTGTTCGGCATCGCGGAGGACTCGGCGGTGCTGCTCGACGAGGGACACGGCCGGGCGCTCGGGCGCGGCGAGGCGCTGATCCGTACGGGCGACGACACCCGATGGCTTGTGCCCGGCGATCGCTTCGAACTGCCGGCCGCGCGCGGCGGCTGAGGGCTCAACCGATCCAGCGGGAGATAACGCCGACGACTTCGTCGAGCACGTCCGCGCCGGTGCGTCCGCGAACCTTCAGCCCGTGGTCGCCCCCCTCGATGCGATGGAGCGTCGCGGACGGCAGCGACGCGACGGTTCGCTCGAGCAGCTCGGGCGTCGCGAACGGATCTCGCGTTCCCCAGATGAAGAGCATCGGTACCGCGATCCGCGTGAGGTGGGCGTCGCGCAACCGCTCGGGTTTCCCGGGCGGATGCAAGGGATAGCTCTGAAACACCAGACCGGCGGCCGGGAAGCCGTCCGAGACGATATGTGAAGCGATCCTGCCGCCCATCGACCCGCCGCCGAGATAGAGCCGAGCCGCCGACGCCGAAAGCTCTTTCGCGACGGCCCAGTAGCACGCTTCGAGCTTCTCCTGACGATCGGGCGCCTTCCTTCCGGCCTCGCGGTACGGGAAGTTGAACCGCACGACCTCGATCCCGTTCGCGGCGAGCCCCTCAGCCATCCCGGTGAGCTGGGGGTGGTTCATGTCGCCACCGGCACCGTGCGCGAGGACGAGCTTCGCCCTGGGTTCGCCGTCCGTCACGCTGCGAGCGCCCGATACTTCGCCGTCCCGCCAGGTGAAGGTGAGCGGCTCGGCGGGACGGTGAGTCATCGCAGGACGGCTTGCACGGTGTGTCGCCACGACGGGGGGAAGACGCGATCGGCGACGGCACGGTCGAACGCGGCGGCCGCCTCCGCCAGCCGGCGCCCGGTCGCGCGGGCAACGCGGCTGCGCGCCAGCCGCTCCGACTCGCCGACGAAGTAGTAGTTGAGCCCGAGCGTCAGCACCCACGCCCACGATGCGGTCCCGACGCGCACCTCGGTGAACCCGGCGTCGCGTGCGAGGCGCTCGACGTCGGCCGGCGCGAAGGTGTGCAGGTTCGCGGCGATCGAGGCCATCTCCCACCGTTCGTGCTCCGCATCCTTCTCACGCCGCCGGAGCTTCCGCCACGCCTCGATCACGCGGTACGCCGTGCCCACGACCGCAGCGACCTGCTTCTCGCCGGGAGCCGTCGGCTCCGCGAGCACGACCGCGGTCCCGCCCGGCGAGAGCACGCGCCGGATCTCGCTCATCATGGCCCCCGGCGAAGGGACGTGGTGCAGAGCTCCGCGGGCAACGACGAGGTCGAAGGCATCCGCCGCGTACGGCAGCCGCTCCGCGTCGGCGAGCGCGATCCGAATGGTCGCATCGGCGGCGTCTGCGTTGTCCCGGCAGCGCTCGAGCATCTTGGTCGACAGGTCGGTCGCGTGGATCTCGTCGGCGAGCCCGGCCACCGCGAGCCCGATCGCCGCGTACCCGGTGCCGCAGGCCAGATCCAGCGCGCGGCGCGCGCGCACCGGTCCTCCGACAACGCGCTGCAGGTCGCGCTCGACGTCGCGGCCGACCCGGCCGTCGAACGCGATCAGGAACCGGTCGTCGTAGAACGCGGCCTCGCGGTCGTGGACCAGCGCGTTGAGCTCCTTGGCGTCCATCGCGGCCGGAGTATACGGCGCGATGAGCCAACCCCTCTCGACCGCGACGTCTTCGGCGCGAGGCGGCCGACGGCCGCGAGCTGCCGTTGATTCCGTCGCCCGGTTGCGGGAGAACAGGCGTCGCCTTCTCCTCCCCACGTGAGGAGGAACACCATGCGACCGTTCTCCCCGGAGGCTCTGGAGCTCGCACGATCTCGAAGGGCAACCGGCCCTTCGCGGCGCGCGAGCAAGCGTCTCGTCACGATCGTCGTGCTGTCGGGCGCGCTGCTGCTGGGGCTGGCGACCCCAGTGGTCGCTCTCGGCTGACGACCCCCCCCCCCCCCCCCCCCCCCCCGGCCCCCTTCGAAGCCTCGCCCGGCGCTCGGGTATCGTCCCGGAGTGATCACCGGCGCCTTTACCTGAGCGACCGGCCCCGCTGTAGACTCTTATGGCTCGCTCAACCGAGCGCGCAACCCGACGAGGACGCGATATGGCACGACCACGCAGAGGACCGGCGCCGCGTGCCGGCGGCGCAAGTGGCCGGAGCGGCCGTCCCGGCGGCGGCCGTCCCGGCACGGGCGCCAAGCGGCCCGGCTCTCGTCAGGCGCGCCTCGAGAAGAAACAGCAGCAGCGAACGAAGCAGCTCGCTCGCGCCGGCGATTCGAAGGAAGACGCGATCGAATTCGACGGCACGATCGTCGAGGCGCTGCCGAACGTGATGTTCCGGATCGACCTCGACAACGGCCATCGCATCCTCGGCCACATCTCCGGGAAGATGCGCAAGCACTACATCCGCATCCTGCCGGGCGACCGGGTGAAGATCGAGCTCTCGGCGTACGACCTCACGCGCGGGCGCATCATCTACCGGTACCGCTAAGACCCGTGCAGTTCGGCATCCAGACCGGACAGCAGCACCGGCCGTTCTCCGAGATCCTCGGCCTGTGGCAGCTCGCCGAGCGCACCGGCTACTCCCACGGATGGCTGTACGACCATCTCGTTCCCGTCGGCGGCGATCTCGACGGGGAGGTATACGAGTCGTGGTCGGCGCTCGCGATGCTCCTCGCCAAGACGGACCGCATCCGCGGCGGGATCCTCGTCAGCTGCGTGATGTTCCGCCATCCGGCGATCCTCGCGAAGACCGCGTCCACGATCGACATCGCGTCGGGAGGCCGGCTCGAGTTCGGGATCGGCGCCTGCTGGAACGCCTGGGAGGCCGACCTGTACGGCGTGCAGTTCCCGAAGCTCTCCGAGCGCGTCGAGCGTCTCGACGAAGCGATCAGCGTGGTCCGGACGATGTGGGACCCGACGCGGGACAACTTCGAGGGGCGCTTCTACAAGGTGTCTTCCGCGCACGTGCAGCCGCAGCCGGCGCAGCGGCCGCACCCGCCGATCTGGGTCGGCGGCTGGGGCCGCACCAAGATGCCCGAGATCATCGCCCGCCAGGCCGACGGCTGGAACGCGATCTTCCTCTCCCTCAAGGAGTATGAGGAACGGCTCGCCGCGATGCGTCACGCCTGCGAGGACATCGGCCGCGACCCGGCATCTCTCACGCTCTCGTTCGGTCAACGCGTGTCGGTGGACGCGGACGCGAAGCGCGCCGAGGCCCGCGCGATCGAGCAGTACGAACGCAACGGTGTTCCCTTCGACGAGCAGTTGCGATCGCGGTTCATCTTCGGCACGCCGATGCAGGTCGCCGAGCAGATCATGGCTTTGAAGGACATCGGCGTGCAGCAGTTCATCCTCTGGCACGAGCTTCCGTTCGACGCCGAAGCCGAGGATCAGATCCGCCAGTTCTCCGAATCCGTGATGCCGCTCGTCCGCTAAAGGCCCTTCAACTGCTCCTCAGCCATCTCGACGTGACGCGGCATGCCCAGCGAGCGGTACAGGTCCAGCGCTTCCTCGAGCATCGCGCGCGCCTCTTCCCGATCACCGTCACCATTCCGCTCGGCGAGCATGGCGGCGAAGTAGCGACGCGCGTCCGCCTGCTCGATCCGGACCGGGAGCGTCTCGGCCAACCGCAGAGCTTCACGGAAGTGTGCTTCGGATCTCGACCAGTCCCGCGCTCCGTGGGCCGCCAGACCGGCGACCGTATGGCAGAGACGGATGTTGTAGACCTTGAGGTAAACGGTTCCGGTATTCAGCGACTCCACGACGAGCGGATAGAGATCGGCTGCCCGTTCGTGCTCGCCGAGGATCATCAAACCTTCGACGGCCCCGTGCAGGATCGCCCAGGCTCCCCACGACGCCGGCCGTCCCGCCGGAAGCCGGACACGGTCCTCTTCCAGGAGCGCGAGCGCATCGTCTCGGCGACCGAGGTGCGCGAGCGTGTGGAACACGAGCGGCCACGCCCATCCGTTGAAGCCCCCTGGAGGCTCGGTCGCGTTCGCTTCCCGAGCCAGCTCGAGCGCTTCCTCCCAGCGTCCTCGGTAGAACGCGATGCCGGACAGAAAACCGAAGGAATTGCTGATCCACTCGAGCTCGCGGCTGCGACAGAATTCCAGATCCCATCGGGAGAACTCCTCCCACGCGTCCAGGTCGCCGGACGACATGAGCGCGCGGATCGCTTCTCCCCGCCGCGTGAGCAGATAGGGAACTTGGTTGCCGATCCGTGACGCCAGCGGCTCCAGCTCCTCGTGCACGGGAATCGAGGCGGCGACGTGACCGGTCGCAAAGTAGGCGAACTCCAGCAGCGACAGATAGCTGGAGAGGTCCCAGGCAGACCCGTGCTCTCGGAGGAGCTCCGTCGCTTCCGGCCCGTCCCGACGCAGGACCTCGAGTTCCGCGTGCGAGTAATTCAAGATCCCTCGTGCCAGACGAGCGTAGCTCTCGAGCCCAAGGTCGTGCGTCTCTTCGGCGATGGAGAGCGCCTCGTCGATCATCTCCGCCCCTCCGACGTAATCGCCGAGGAAGCCAACGAACGCGCCGGCCGAAGACAGCAGCATGCCGCGCACCGGCGTACGGGCGTCGCCTGCCGCGACGAGTCCGCGCTGGGTGAACTCCATCGCTTCGATGGGACGTCCGGCCCAGCCGAGCTGATAGCTGATGTCCCAGCAGACGCTCGTCGCGGCCGCGATGTCGTCGAGTTCCGCGTACAGGTCGAGCGCTTCGCGCCAGGACGCGAGCGCGCCCTCAGTGCGACCGAGGCTCCGCTGCGCGAACCCGAGGCGGACCAGCAGATCGGCGCGGGTACTCACGTCGCCTGGGTCTTGTAGGGAGAGCGCGCGTTCGTAGGCGCGCAGCGCTTCCTCGAAGGCGGCGCCCTCCATCGCGCGGTGAGCCGCCAGCGAGAGAAAGCCGACCGCCTTATGGGGATCCGCAGCCGCGCCCGCTTGGTAGAGGTGGTGGGCGAGGTCCGCGACGTGCGGCTCGAGATCGCGCGCGTAGACGCGCTCGATCGCCTCGGCGATGCGCAGGTGGAGCCGCTGCCGGCGCGGAAGCGCGAGGTTCGTCAGGAGCGTCTGACGGATCAACTCGTGCGCGAAGGAGAAACGCGGACGCAGCGGATCCTCGGACCAGGTCAACAGGTTAGCGCGCTGGGCCTCCTCGACCGCGTCGAGCAGGGTGTCGCCGCCGACCTCGTCGACCGCTTCGGCAAGCTCGTAGGTGAAGTTGCGCCCGATCACAGCCGCGGCGGAAAGCGCCCGGCGGGCGCCCTCGGAAAGGCGCGAGAGCCGCCGCCCGAGCACCAGTCGCACGCCTTCCGGCACGTCGATCTCGCCGACCTGAACCTCGGTCCGCCAGTTGCCGGCCTGATCGAATAGCTTTCCCTCCTCGTGGAGGTGCTGGAAGACCTCCTCGACGAAGAAGCAGTTCCCCTCGGTCTCCTCATATACCGCGTCCACGAGCGACTCGGGAGCCACGCGTCCGGCGAGCGCGCCGATCATGTCGCCGACGCCGTGCTTGGGCAGGCGGTTCAAGCTGACGCGGTGGGCCAGCCGCCGACGCACGAGCTCCTCGAGCCGACGGGCGAGCGGCCGTTCGACGTCCAGCTCGACGTCCCGGTACGTGGCGAGCATGAGGATCTGCATGTTCGCCAGACGCTCGGCGAGGTGCTGGAGCAAGAGCAAGGTCGACTCATCGGCCCAGTGAACGTCCTCGAGCACGAACAGCAGCGGTTGCAGATGGCTGGCCCGCTCGAGGAATTCGGTGAAGCAGTTGAACAGATAGCGGCGCTCTTGTTCGGGGGGCAGATCGAGCGGCGGGGGAAGATCGGGGAAGATCCTCCGCAGCTCCGGCAGGATGCGAGCGAGCTCGGGCGCCGCGTCTCCGAAGGCCTCCAGCAGCGTCTCGCGAGACACGCTCCGCAACGTCGCTTCGAGGATCTCGACGACCGGCGCGTACGGAAGGGGAGCCTCCGTCTCCTGGCAATGCCCGACCAAAGCCATCATCCCGCGTGCGGCGGCTTCCTCGGCCACCTCCTCGGTGATGCGGGTCTTCCCGACGCCCGGCTCGCCACCGATCATGACGAGTGCGCCGCGACCGGCCGCTGCGCCTTCGACGAACCGGCGAAGATCCGCGCGTTCGGTGTCGCGCCCGACGAAGCGCGTTTTCCCGAGGGTCGGTGCCGTGAGCTCCTCGACCGGTCCGGGGGCACGGCGCAGGATCTCGTACAGGCGCCAGCGCTCGGGGAATCCCTTGAGCCAGTACAACCCGCGGTCGATGTACGACAGGTCGGGACGGACGCCGGCGAGATCCTTCACGACGTTCGCGATCAGGATCTGCCCGCCGCGTGCCTTGCCTGCGATCCTCGCAGCCGCGTTGACGGCCGCCCCGATCAAGTCGCCGGCGACGTCGGACACCTCGCCGGTGTTGATGCCGATGCGGACGCGGATCTCACGGCCGGGGCTCGACCGGTTCCGCTCATCGAGGACCCGCTGGATGTCGACGGCGCACGAGATCGCCTTGCGCGGCGAGCCGAACGCCACCATGAACCCGTCCCCGAGCGACTTCACCTCGCGACCGCCGTGGCGCTCGACCTGACCCCGGACGAGATCCTCGTGCGTTCGGAGGAGCTCGTCCGCCAGCTCGTCGCCGAAGCGGGTACGAAGATCCGTCGAGCCTTCGACGTCGGTGAAGAGCACTGTGACGGCGCCGTCGGGCTGTTGACCGCTCACGATTCTCCCCGTGGCCCCATCGGAAACGGTCTCAGAACACTATCATCCGCCCCGGCTAGACTGGCCCTCAGTGCCCGAGCAGCCGTGTGCATTCCATCCCGACCGCCTCACCGCCGTCACCTGCACGAATTGCGGGCGGGCGATCTGCCCCGACGACATGATCGAGGCACCCGTCGGCTACCAGTGCCCGGTCTGCACGGGCCGGGCGCGGGAGGGAGCCGCCGGTGCCGCCTCGTACCGGACGCGGTCGGCCGTGCAACGTCAAGCCGACAAGTTCCCGCTGGTCCGCATCATCAGCGGCGCCGGCGTGACCCAGGCCTTGATCGCGATCAACGTCGCGCTCTTCGTTGCGTTGCTCGCCGCCGGCGGTTGGGAGGACTCAGACAATCTGATCCGCTTCGGGGCGCTGAGGGTTCCGCTGAGAGCGAGCGAGTGGTGGCGGCTTTTCACGGCGATGTTCGTTCACATCGGAGCGTTCCATCTCCTGTTCAACATGTATGCGCTGTTCCTGTTCGGTCCGGCCGTGGAGGCGCGCTACGGGCGGTTCCGTTTCTTGGTGCTGTACCTGTCGGCCGGGTTCCTCGGGTCGGCCATGTCGGTCGCGCTGACGTCGGGCTTCGGCGTCCGGGCGGGGGCTTCGGGTGGCGTGTTCGGGATCTTGGGCTGCTGGATAGCGTTCTACGTCCGGCATCGGGATCTGCAGGGGTCGAGGGATCAGCTTCGCTCACTGTTCTTCCTCGTCGGGATCAATCTTTTCTTCGGATTCTCCATCGGGGGCATCGATAACTTCGCGCACCTCGGCGGCCTGGTCGGCGGTTTCGTCGCGGGCTCCGGGCTTGAGAAATGGTCGCGTTCCCGTGGAGACACCGGGCGGCTCGCCGCGCTGGTCGGGTTCGCACTGGTGATCGGCGCGGGTGTGTTCGCGCTGATCGCCAGCGGCAACGTCGTGAGCGGAAACCAGTTCCCGCTGAGCCCGTTCTTGGGCGGCTGACGCTTCCTACAGTTGGGCGCGGCCGTCTCCGGCGACCTCGGTCGCGAAAGCGGACTTCGAGCGGTCGAGCGGCGTCTCGATCCAGGTCTGCGACCAGCCCATGGCTCCCGGAACAGCAGCCGGACCTGACGTTTCGCGGTGTGCCACCCCGGCCCGATACCCTTTGACGCATGCTGCTGACCCGTGAGGAGATGACCTTCGACTTCGAAGGCGCGCGGTTCGACATCGAGCGCGACCGCGATACCCTCGCCTGGATCTTCTCGCAATACCTGTACGGCGAGGTCACCGGCGTTCAGGTCGGGCACTGGCTCGAGATCGCGCCGGACTTCGACGCGGCCCAGTTCCTCGCGCGCCAGGCGAACGAGGAGATGGCGCACGTGAAGCTCTTCCTTCGCATCCTCGACTCGCTCGGTGCCAGGCCCCAGCCGCCACACCGCGCGCTGAAGTTCCTCGCCACCGACTTCGCCGGCGCGACGTTCGAGGAGCACTGTCATCTCGAGATGGCGGTCGGAGAAGGCTTCGTGCTCACCGCGATCTACGCGTTCATCGACACGCTTCCCGAGGGCGAGATCCGCACGCTGATGTCCGGTCTCGCCCGTCAGGAAGAGGGGCACGTCAACTTCGGCGAACAGCAGACCCTCAAGGCGCTCGCGCGGCGGCCTGGTCTCGCCCCGCACCTGCTCGGGCTCACGTTGACCGCGATGCTCGGGGTCCGCGCGATCGCGCGCTACACGAGCAAGCGCTTCGGCGACCACCCCGTCCTGCGCCGGATGCCGGCGTTCCTCGAGCACTCGAACCGGGTGACCGAGCTCCGCCTCAGCCGTCTCGGAGTCATCCAACGTCCGATCGCGTCGCTCGGCAAAGGGCAGCGCGCCTCGCTGATCGCACGATCGACGGCGAGCCGGTACGCGCGCGTGCTGAATCCGGTCCGCCGCAAGCCGGCGAAGCTGACGAAGACCTACCTCGCCGACCCAGGAATCATGGGCCGCTTCGAGGCTCGCCGCTCGTAGGTCCCGGCGGACCGGTCGCCTCACGCGACGACCAGATCTCGCGCAGCGTCGGAAGGCACATCAACGCGACCGCTGCGGTGATCACCAGGCCCGACAGCGCGACCCGCCACTGCTGGATACCCAACGCGATCAACACGTTGAAGATCATCACCGAGAACGCCAGGGTGATACCGCGTATCGCGTCGAAGGATCGCTCGGCCCGGCCGACGTCGAGCGCCTCGTCGACGAAGAACACCAGCCAGGCCACGAAGTACCAGCCGAGGAAGTTGGTGAGCGGCACGCCGAGGTACCCCTTCGCGGTCTCCCAGCGGTACATGTCGCCGAGGAACCAGTCGCTTCCGTGCAGCGACACCGGATCCACGACCATGTCGACGAGAACCGTCCCGAGCGCCGCAAGCCACGGTATCGCGGCGCGGGATCGCGCGCGGAAGCCGACGACGGCGATGGAACGGCCGGCCCACATGAGCACGGCGTGCGCCAGTGGGACGAAGGCAGGCACGTTGGATATGTAGAGCTCGTCGCCGCGTGTGAGACCGGTGTAGGAATAGTTGCCGTAGGGAAAACCTGAGTGGGTGCTCGTGTACTCGAAGATCAGGGCGACGAGGGAGGCGATGGCGTAGAACCTGACCGCTCGCTTCCAGCCCCGCTCGGTCGAGGCTGCCCAGAAGAAGCCGGCGACGAAAGCCACCGCATACCAGCGCCGTCCGATCGTTTCGAGAAGAAGGATCACGGCGCCGTCCTGTTGGGGTTGACCCGCACGTCAGGTGCTTGTATCACAAGGCTCGGGGAAGCGGAAGCATGACGGATACCTACGATCGCGAGCGTTTCTATATCGGCGGCGAGTGGCTCGCGCCCGGACGCGGCCGCTGGCTCGAGATCCAGGATCCCGCGACCGAAGAGATCTTCGCCCGCGCCCCCTTGGGCCGCCGCGATGACGCCCGCAGGGCGCTGGCCGCCGCCCGCGACGCGTTCGACAACGGCCCCTGGCCCCGCCTCACCCCCGCGCAGCGAGCGCAGTACATGAAGCGGTTCGCGGTGGAGCTCGCCCTCGAGCGCTCGCGGCTGACCGAGTTGTTGATCAGGGAGGCCGGCTGCACGCGCTTGATGGCGGAACATCTCCAGGTCGGACCACCGATCGAGCACCTGTCCTGGTACGCGGACCGTACGGCTCGCGACCCGGACGAGCGGCTTCCGTCGCACAAAGGGCCGCCGCCTTCCGAGTCGATCGTCACGCGCGAGCCGGTGGGCGTCGTCGCCGCCATCGTGCCGTGGAACTTCCCGCTCTACATCGCGGTGCACAAGATCGGCGCAGCGCTCGCGATGGGCAACACGGTGGTCTTGAAGCCGGCGTCGTGGACGCCCCTGTCGGCCTTCGTGCTCGCGGACGCCGCCGAGCGGGCGGGTCTGCCTTCGGGCGTCCTGAACGTCGTCACCGGCGCGGGCTCCGAGGTCGGCGAGGAGCTCGCCTCGAACACGCTCGCCGACATGGTGTCGTTCACCGGCTCCACCGAGTCGGGGAAGCGCGTCATGCAGCTCGCTTCGGCCAACGTGAAGAAGGTTTCCCTCGAGCTCGGCGGGAAGTCGGCCGGGATCGTGCTCGAGGACGCGGCGCTCGACAAGGCCGTGCCGCACCTGCTCTGGTCGTGGCTCGTGCATCAGGGACAGGCGTGCGGTGCGGCGACCCGGTTCGTCCTCCATGAATCGGTGCACGACGACGTCGTCGACCGCCTGATCGACCTCGTCAAGGGCCTGTCGATCGGCGATCCGAAGGAATGGACGACGATGGTGGGACCGTTGATCCGCGGCTCGCATCGCGAGAGCGTCGAGCGCTACATCGCGCTTGGGCAAGAGGAGGGCGCCACGCTGCTCGTCGGCGGCGGGCGGCCGCAACATCTCTCGAGAGGGTTCTATCTCGAGCCGGCGATCTTCACCGACGTGCGCAACGACATGCGCATCGCGCAGGAGGAGATCTTCGGCCCGGTCGCGTGCGTGATCAAGGTGCGCGACGAGGACGAGGCCCTCGCGGTCGCGAACGACTCGATCTACGGGCTCGCCGGCTGCGTCTGGGCCGGAACGCGGGAGCGAGCGACCGCGGTCGCGCGTCGCATGCGTACCGGAACCGTGAGCGTCAACGGCGGCGGCCTCAACCCGTGGGCGCCGTTCGGCGGCTTCAAGCAATCGGGGATCGGGAGAGAGCTGGGCCTGATCGGCCTCGATGAGTTCACCGAGGTGAAGCACCTCAACCTCGGTATCTAGCGCGCGCTGCGCCTACCCGCCGCCTTCGCCCTCGCCGCCGACGTCGATCTCGAAGCGCGGCAGCATGATCTTCATGGTGTCGGCGACCGCGCTGCATGCCGCGCAGATGCGGGTACGGTCGCGCCGGTCGATCGCGAAGGTAGCGGGAACGTCGGGATGGATCGTGTGCTCGCCGCAGCGGGGGCACGCTTCGAGCTCCGGCGCGTCGGTCAGCCCCTTGCGTTCGAGCAGCTCCAAGGCGTGCGTGCGCGTGAAGTCGCGCACCGCTTCCGCCACGGCCTCTTCGTCTGCGTGGGGCTTGGTCGCATCCTCGGCCACGAGCTCCTCCGATCTCCCGGAAGCGGCATCGTAGCCTACGATTCCCGGCGATGGGAACGCCGCGCCCGGACGAGCTCGTTCAGATCGCCATCGATGCCGCCCGTGCCGCCGGCGAGTTGCTTCTCGCCCGGTTCCGCGCGCCGGTCGTCGGGGTGGGCTCGAAGTCGAGCGCGACCGACATGGTGTCGGAAGCCGATCGCAGCTCCGAAGCGCTGATCCGCGCCCGGCTCCGTGCCGAGCGACCCGACGACGCGATCATCGGCGAGGAGCAGGACGCCGAGGAGGGGACCAGCGGGCTTCGTTGGGTGGTCGACCCGCTCGACGGCACAACGAACTTCTTGTTCGGGATCCCGCAGTGGTGCGTCAGCATCGCCTGCGAGGACGACGCAGGAGGGATCGCCGCCGTCGTGCACGATCCGATCCGCGACGAGACGTTCACGGCCGCGCGCGGTGGGGGAGCGTTCCTCGGCGAGCGGCGCCTGCGGATCTCCGCGAAGACCGACCTGGCCGACGCTCTGGTCGCGACGGGATTCTCGTATCTGGCGGAGGAGCGGGCCGTCGCCGCCGAGCGATTTGTGCGAGTGCTTCCCCGCGTCCGCGACATCCGTCGCGCGGGATCGGCGGCTCTCGACCTCGCGTGGACCGCTGCCGGGCGATTCGACGCCTATTACGAGGTGCCGGCGCACCACTGGGATCGGGCGGCCGGCGAGATACTCGTTCGTGAGGCCGGCGGGATCACGAGCGAGCTGGACCCGATCGGGCCATCGGGTCCGGGTCTGGTGGCGGCCGGGCCGGGTCTCCACGATGCCCTCCGGGCGCTCGTGCTGGGAGCGCAGTGAACCGGATCGTTCCGGTGAGCGTCTAACGCGCATGCGACGACTCGTCGGTGTGCTGCTCGCCGGACTCATCGCCTGCGGCGGGGGAACGGCAGCGCCCGTTCCAGACTCGGGGATCGAAGGTCTGATGCTTATCGGGCCGACGTGCCCCGTCGAGCCAGTGGGGCAGGATTGCGACGACAGGCCCTACGCCGGTGAGGTTCGGATCATCGACGTCTCGTCGGGCGAGGTCGTGGCGACCGCCCGCTCGAGCGACGACGGCAGGTTCCGCGTGGCTTTGGCTCCCGGGTCGTATCGCCTCGAGCCCGTCGCGGCAAGTGGCGGACTCCCGTTCGGAAAGGCGATCGACGTCGTGGTCCGTGCCCACACGTACGAAGATGTCACCGTCTCGTTCGATTCGGGGATCCGCTAGCCGTTGGCTTCGGTCGACCGGGAGAACATGAGCGCGATCAAACGGCAGGCTTCGTGCATCGGCTCGGGATCGAGGATCACGTTCACGACGGCGGGCGTCTTCGCCGCGATCGCGTTCGTGATCGCGATCTCAAGGCCCGCCGGTCGCGTCACCCGCTCGCCGTGCCCGCCGGCGAGCGTGGCAGCCGCTTCGTAGACCGTTCCGTGTAGATCCGAAGCCACGGCTCGGCCGTGGACGAGCTGCTGCATGTGCCGGACGATCCCCCAGCCGCCGTCGTTGCCGACGATCACACCCACCGGCGCGCCGTGACGGGTCGCGGTGTCGAGCTCGATCGCGCTGAACCCGAACGACCCGTCCCCGGCGAGCACCACCACCGGACGCTCCGGGTTGGCGATCTTGGCTCCGATCCCCCACGGCACGCCCATCCCGAGGCCGCCGAGCGCCGAGTTCAAGGAAAGCATCAGCGAGCCGGGTCGGGAGGCGTGCAGCGCCTCGACCGCCCACAGGGCGAGTTCTCCGGCATCGACGCAGACGATCGCGTCCTCGGGGATCGAGGCGGCCACCGCGGCGACGAGACGCGCCGGATGGATCGGGTCGTTCGGGATCGATGCACGCTCGTCGAGCACGCGACGGCGATCGACGTCGGCGGTGGAGAGACGCTCGAGCCACGGCCCGGTCGGCAACGCGCCGAAGCCGTCGGTGAGCGCTTCGAGCGCAAGGCGCGCGTCGCCGGCGATCTCCACGTCGGCCGTCCGGCCGAGGGTGAACGCGTTCGGGTCGACGTCGATGCGGATCACGCGTGCGCTCGGGTTGAACGCGCCTCCGGCCAGCATCAGATCGAGCTTCGTCCCCGCGACGAGCACGACGTCGGCCTCGCCGTAGGCGATCTGCGCGGGACCCGAAAGGAAATTCGGGAAGCCGAAGCACAGCTCGTGATAGTCCGAAACCAAGCCGCGCGCGGCGCGGATCGTGAAGAGCGGCGTCCGGGTCGTGTCGACGAACGCGCCGAGCGCGTCCGCGGCTCCCGACCAGAAGCAACCGCTGCCGGCGACCACGACCGGTCGTTCGGCCGCCGCGAGCAACGCGCGCGCGGCGCCGACGCGCTCGGGATCGGGCGCCGCCGGCTCGCGCGGCAACGGCTCGGGCGCCTCAGCGTCGGTGGGGAGGAGCTGGATGTCGACGGGAACCTCGAGCACCGCGACGCCGGGGCGTCCGGCGCGGGCGTGACCGAACGCCGCCGAGAGGAACTCGCCGGCGTCGTCGGGGCGTTGCACCGTCTCGGCCCACTTGGAGATCGGGCGTACGATCGCGATCTGATCGAGGTCTCCCGGGTGTCCGGTCCCGCGTTGCGTCAGGCCGACGCCGCCGGTGATGCAGACGAGAGGTATCCCTGACAGGTGCGCGTCGGCGAGCGCGGTCACCGCGTTGGTCAGGCCGGGGCCGCCGGTGACCAGCACCACGCCGGTGCGGCCCGTCGAGAGCGCGTAGCCGCAGGCCATCCACGCGGCGCCTCGCTCGTCTCTGGCATCCACGATCCGGATCCCCTCGGAGGCGCATCCATCGAAGATCGAGTTCGTGTGGTCACCGCAGAGCGCGAAGATCACATCGACTCCGTGCGTGCGCAGCGTCTTCGCGATCAACCTGCCCGCGTCGTTCAGGGTTCCTCCCGTTCGAGACGCCCGCACTTTACCGTCACATGGGCCCGCCCTTATCCTCCGTGCGCGCGAGCGAAAGGGATCCACTCATGATGCGAGGCGAAGGAACGGAAACGATCTCCGGGGTGACGCCGGATGAGGTCTTCGATTTCGTGCTCGACGACACGCAGTATTCGAAGGCGGACACCAAGATCGTGCGTATCACGAAGGTCTCGGACACCGAGGACGGGATGATCGCGATCGAAGAAGGGAGATTCTTCGGGTTGCCCGGCTCGGTTGTCACGCGGTACCGATGGGTGCCGTTCAAGACCATCCACGTCACGCTCGTGCACGGAGCGCTGAAGTCGCTGAACGCGTTCTTCGAGATCGAGCAGGTCGAAGGCGGCACTCGCGTCCATCACGTCGAGGAGATCGAGATGGGCATGGGACCGATCGGTCCGCTCTTCGAAACCACGTTCCGGAGCTGGCTAGAGAACTCGGTGCGTCAGGAAGTCACCGAGATCAAGCGTCTCATGGAGTCGGGCGAGCGAGGCCGTCCGTTCCCGGGGCTCAGACCATGAGCGACATCTTGCTGCAGAAGCGCGAGAACGGCGTCCTTTGGCTGACGTTGAATCGTCCCGAGCGGAAGAACTCGATCTCTCCCGAGCTGCGCGACGAGCTGCTCGCCGCGCTCGATGAAGCGAAGAACGATGACGAAGTTCGCTGCGTCGTATTGACCGGCGCGGGCGACGCGTTCTGCTCGGGCGTCGACCTCGGGCGCTCCACGGTCACGAAAGGCGCCTCGGAAGGCGAGAAGGGTCGCCCGGACCTGCGGGCCATCCGCGAAGCGATGAAACGAGGGATGCAGCGCGTCGTTCGCGCGATCTGGGAGCTCGACAAGCCCGTGATCGCATCGGTTAATGGCGTCGCGGCGGGAGGCGGCGCGCAGCTCGCGCTCGTGGCCGATCTCGTTATCGCCTCGTCGAGCGCTCGCCTGATCGAGATCTTCGTGAAGCGAGGACTCGCGGTCGACTCCGCCGGCGGCTGGCTCCTGCCACGACTCATCGGATTGTCGAAAGCGAAGGAACTCGTGTTTTTCGGAGACCCGATCTCGGCCGAAGATGCTCACGCGGCAGGCCTGATAAACAAGGTCGTTCCGCCGGAAGAGCTGGAGACGGCGACCCGTGCATGGGCCGAGCGGCTCGCGAAGGGTCCGACGCGCTCGATCGGCGCCTCCAAAGCGCTTCTCAATCGAGCCCTTGAGACGGATCTAGGAACCGGGCTCGACGAGGAAGCGACGGCGCAGGCCCTGATGAGTCAGACCTACGACTTCGCGGAAGGCGTTCGCGCCTTCGCAGAGAAACGCGACCCGGACTTCAAGGGTCGCTGACCCTTCAATGCATCAGGTGCGTTAGCTCGATCCGCCCTTGCGGCCGATCCGCTGATAGAACTCGACGCCGTAGCGACGCTTCGTCGACTCGCCGCCCTTCTTGCCGCCGAGCCTTCCGATGCGACTGAAGTGGTCGCCTCCGTAGCGCTGCTTCGTCGACAAGCCACCCTTGCGACCGGCTTCTGCGCGACTCATCTTGTTCTGTTCGCTCTCGGTCATCTCGGCGCTGCTCGTGCCGCTGGTGCCTTTGCTCATGTTTCCGTTGTAGTCGTCCACGGCGGGACACCTCCCCTGATCCACATCGCACTTCGGCGAAAGCCCTAGGGAGAGGTACCCGTACCGTTCCGAGCTGAAACCCCAGGTAGATGGAGCTGAACTTCTACGAACCGGTCGCTTGCTCCACGGTGTCGTGCATCGGAAATACCGAGTTCAACCCGGTCACGTTCAGCACGCGAAGCACGGTCCCATGCGCGCCTGCGAGTGCGAGAGTTCCCTCTTTCTCCTTGACGCGTTTGAGACCGCCTACGAGCACTCCCAGGCCCGTGGAGTCCATGAATCCGACCTTCTCCAGATTCACGACCATCCGATCGCTACCTCCGGTTAGGAGGGCGATGATCTGCTCTCGGAGCTTGGGTGCGGTGAAGACGTCCACTTCGCCTTCGACATCGACGACCGCCCATCCCCCCGACTTCCGCGTTTCCACCTTGATATCGATGCTGATCACCTCCCCAGCCCGCGTCCTACCCATGAAGCGGGGCGAGCAAACCGATATCCCGAGGATACATACGCGTATCCTTGGGAAGGATAGCTCGGTACGCTCGCAAGCCGCGTTCGTGAGAGCGAGGAAAAATGACCGAAGTAACCGTGTCCGTTCCTGCGCGGCCGGATTTCATCCACGTACTTCGTTCCGTGATAGCCGCCGTCGCTGCGCGCGCGGACTTCAGCTTCGACTCGATCGACGACATGCGACTCGCCGTGGATGAGGCGAGCGCTCAACTCCTCGCGTTCGCTGCACCGGCGAACAACTTGACGCTTCGGATCATCTTGACCGAGGACGGTGGCCTGGAGGTCATCGCCTCAACCGACGCGGACGTCTCGACGGCGGTCTGGCCTCCGGAAGGCGCGGAACGCACGCTCACGTGGCAGGTGCTTTCCGCTTTGGCGGACGAGGCGCGCTTCGAGCGGCTCGACTCGGGGCCGGCGCTTCGCATGTGGAAGCGGCGAGAGGCGGCGAGCAGATCGTAATGGCAAGCTCCGAAGAAGATCGCCTCATCGACGAGCAGCGCTCCGACGAGTTGTTCGCCCGCTTGTCGAAGGATCCGTCGGCGCGCGACGAGCTCGTCTTGCTCCATTACCCCCTCGTCGAGTATCTCGCGCATCGTTTCGCCGGGAGGGGGGAGCCGGTGGACGATCTCGTCCAGGTGGCGAGCATCGGTCTGCTCAAGGCCATCGAACGATTCGATACCGAGCGTGGCGTGAAGTTCTCGACCTACGCGACGCCGACGATCATCGGCGAGCTCAAGCGTCACTTCCGGGACAAAGGTTGGGCGCTGCGGGTACCCCGAAGGCTTCAGGAGATCGGGCTTCAGCTCTCCCGCGTCGTCGGGGAGCTCTCGCAGGAATTGGGCCGTTCGCCGACCGTGCCCGAGATCGCGACGCGCTCCGATCTCAGCGAGGACGACGTGCTCGAGGGGATGGACGCCATCCACGCGCACTCGATCGGCTCCCTCGACGCGCCGACCGACGACGAGGGCCAGACGTCCGCGGCACGGCTCGGGGCGGAGGACGAAACCTACGAGCTGCTCGAGGGGTGGGCCAGCGTCGCTCCGCACCTGGAACGCCTCCCGGAGCGCGAGCGTCAGATCCTTTACTTCAGATTCTTCCGCGGGCTGACCCAGAGTCAGATCGCAGACAAGCTCGGGATATCCCAGATGCACGTCTCGCGCATCCTGTCCCGAACCCTTGCCGCGCTCCGGGAAGCCGTCGGCGCCCTGGAAGGCTGAGAAACTCATTCCGGGTTCATCCCGACACGGGCCCAACCGACGTTAAGTTGGTGCGGATGCCTGAAGAGCGGGGGGGGCGGGAGGGCGAGCGTGCCGCCCTCCTAGAGGACGCGGTCGCGCGGGCCAGATCCGGCGACGGCCGGGCATTCGACGAGATCTATCGGATCCTCTCGGGGCCGGTCTTTTCGTATCTGATCACCCAGACCCGACGCCGAGAGGACGCCGAGGATCTCACGGGACAGGTCTTCCTCGAGGCCATGAGGGGGATACGGGGGTTCACCGGCGATGCCTCCGCCTTCAGGGGCTGGATTTTCCGGATCGCCCATAACCGAGCCGTCGACCTCGCCAGGCGGCTGGCTCGGAGGCGCGAGGAGAGCCTCGAAGAGGCCGAGGGCGTGGCGGACCTCCTTGGGACCGAGGAGCGGGCGATCTCCGGTGTGGCCGTCGCGCGGGTCTGGCAAGCGGTCGAGGGTCTGCCGGAACAGCAGCGGAGGGTGCTGGTGCTGCGTCTCGGGGCCGGCCTGACCGCGAGAGAGATCGCCGAGGCACTGGACAAACGCATCGGAACCGTCAAAGCGCTCCAGCATCGGGCCCTGAACAGCCTCACCCGGGCATTGCGAGACCTCGGGGACGCAACCGATCAGCCCCCTCCGACGCTTTAGATGAAGAGATGGGAACCCGATCGCTTCGCAACGACCTTGACCGGCTCCTCGACGGCTTGACCGCCGGCGAGGAACCCGTTGCCAAGGGCGACCTGGCGCCGCTCCTCCACCCGGCGCGGGCCGCCCGGGCCACGCTCTCCCGGTCGTTGCCCAGCGAGGTCGCTCACGATCATCTGGTTGCGCTACGGACCGACCGCGCGAGCAACGTCGTGATCGTGCCTGCGGTCCGCCACCGCGGCGTCCGGATGGGGGCGATCTCGCTCGTGACGGGGATCGCGCTCGTGCTGGGGGCGGGAAGCGCCGTCGCCGCATCGGCGTCTGCGCTCCCCGGCGACGCGCTGTACGGGGTCAAGCGCGCCGCTGAGCGGATCTCCCTTGCGATGCACCGCGAACCCATCGGACGGATCGCGCTCCAGCTGCGGTTCGCCTCGATCCGGATGTCCGAGGTCGAGGACTTGATCGCGGCCGGCGGCGATCCGACCGACGCGATCGAGGGGCTCGAGGACGCGCTGGACGGCGCCGAGCTCGACGCGCTCCACGCGATCGCGCTCGGCAAGGACTCCGACGCCCTCCTCGCTCACGTCCAGGAGATGATCTCCAAACACATCGCCGTGTTGAACGACGTTCTCGCGAGGGTCCCCGATCAGGCCAAGGACGCGATCCAGAAGGCCATCGACAACGCCGAGAAGGCCAAAGCGAACGTCCAGCAAGGCAAAGAGAATCCCGAAGGCGATCCCGGTGGAGGACCGCCGACGACGCCGCCGGGCAACAGCGGCAGCGTGCCGGGCTCCCAGGACAAGGGCAAAGGCAAGAGCAACTAGCGAGATAGGTTCACGCGGGGTGCGTCGCGGTGTCCCCCAGCGCCGCGGCGCTCTCGCTTTTTCTGGGCCGGCGGCTCCCTTGTGCGGACTCGGCCCGCGGGCGTAGGGTCGCGCGTGGGGATCGGGACGAGGTGAGAGCATGCACCCGAACGAGGCGCTCGTCCGCGCCGGATATGAAGCCTTCGTTGGCGGTGACCTCGAGACGGTCGCCGGGTTGATCGATCCCGACGTGCTCTGGCACGTGGGCGGCTCGAGCCCCCTGGCCGGCGTCTACAAGGGCCACCAAGAGCTGTTCGCTCTCCTCGCGCGCCTGGGACAGTCGACGGGTGGAACCATTTCGATCTCCGCGCGCGACATCCTGACGAGCGAGGACCACGTCATCGTGCTCACGACGCTAACGGCGGAACGCGACGGGCGTGTCCTCGAGGACGACGGCGTCGCCGTCTTCAAGATCATCGAGGGCAAGGCGACCGAGGTCTGGGTGTTCGCGGAGAACCAGGGCGCGATCGACGCGTTCTTCGCCTAGAGTTGGCGATTGAACGCCGGGGGATAGGGGACGAGTGCCACCTCGGCGTCCGAACCGTGGATCTCGAAGGCCGCTCCGAGTGCCTCTTCGACGGAACCGGCGGGGATGAAGCCGGCGTGCGATACGAGCGACGGGTTCTCGGAGCCGCCGACCAAGACACGGCTTGCGTGTCGCAAGCGCTTCAGCGGGAACAGCGCCATGATCGCGTGCACCGGATGGAATCCGTACCCGAACCGGTAACGCTCGATGTAATCGGCGCGCGTCGCGTACTCGGTCTCGAACAGTTCGCTCGCCCGGTACGGGTCGCGCGTTTCCGGCAGGACCCGCTCCCACACCTCGCGATAGGACGGGTGATGAACGTCGTCCCAGCGGTCGCGGCACGGCGTCGCCAGGATCACCGAACAGCCGGGCTTTCCGAGCGCTTCGATCATCCCACCGAGGTAACCGAGACCCGTCGAGATGAGCGTCAAGATCGGGTTGAGATACGAGAAGGCTGCATAAGGACTCCATTCCGGGACGCCGTACACGACGACGTCCACCTTCTCCTCGAGCAGCGTCCGGCGTGGAGGCATGTGCGTCCGGTTGGTCTCGAGCGCGATCCGGCGAGTGCCGTCGACGGTTCCTGCGCGGATCGCCGCGACCTGGAGCGGGTTGGCCAAGATGGTCTCGAGCTTGAAGATCCGGTCGACGCCGAGCCGCTTCGTCACGAGCTCGCCCATCTCGTCGAGCATCTCGTGCATGCGGTTCCGTTCCGTGGACATCGACATGTCGTCAGGGTTGTGGTGGTGGCGGATGGACCGGTAGGTGGAGAGCCCTACACAGATCGATTTCCAGCCGCCTGAGAAACCGCGTACCGTCGAGCAGTTCACGTACACGCAGAGATCGGCGTCGGTCACGTGACGCGAGAGCTCGACGTGAAATCCGTTCGGCGTCGTACCGAGGTGCTCGATCATCTCCGGATCCTCTGCGTCGTGACAGACGAGCCGGTCGCCGAACTCGCTCACGAGATCGGGGCCGATAAGGGTCGCGAGCTCTTCGTGGGTGAACATGCGGTGAAGTGCGTTGGCGCAGAGGAGCGTGACGTCCTCGCGGCGAACGCCGCCGGCCTCGAGCTCGGCGAGTACCAACGGGATCGCGATCGACCAGACCGGCGCGTAGCAGGGCACCGTGGCGTCGTCGAAGGCGACGGTCACGCGCCGCTTCCCGCGCGCGAGCACGCGAAGCGGAGGCAGGTCCTCGGGACGGGTCAGCGCCTCACGCACCGCGGATGCCAGGTCCTGCACAGGATCAAGGGGGATCGACAAGCCCGGTGAAACGATGTGCGTCCGGTCGGGAAGGGTGACGTTCACGGTAGCGTCCCCGAAGACGATGGTCTGTTCCATGCTCGTCCCTCGTGGCGCTCCGCTAACCGGGTAAGGAACCGGTCGGATCCGGCGAGGGGCCGGTCGCGGTTCCGCTCGGGCTGGGGCTCGGGGTTGCCGTCGTCGTCGGTGTCGGCGCCGTGACTCCTTGCGGCTCGAAGCGCTGTGTGACCCCGGTCCACGCGATCGGAGAGAACGCACCCTGCCGCCTCGCGCCGCCCGAGATGAGCAGGATCCCCGCCACCTGGTCGTACGCCGCGCCGTGCACCGCGAGGAGTGCCTTGGGGCCGGAGCTCCACGTGTCCGTTTGCGGATCGAGAACGTAATGGGCGTCGACCACGCCGCCGCCGAGGGTCCCCGGGTCCTCACCACCGACGACGTGGAGGCGTCCGTCCTTCAGAACCTCAGCGGCCATCCCGCTCGTCGGGGCGGGTAGCTCGGGACCCTCCGACCAGGAATCCGCGGCGATGTCGTAGATGTCGACCCGGGGCCGGACCTTGTCGTCGCGGCCCCCGATCGCGTAGATCTTGCCGCGATACTCGACTGCCGCAAGGTGGTCCCGAGGCCCCGGCATAGGGGCACCCTCGCTCCAGCCTTGCTCGAGGTCGTACACCAGGACGCTGGAGCCGCCCCGCCCGCCGATCACGTAGAGCTTCCCGGCCACGGGAATCATGGCGTGACCCATCCGGCCTTCGGGCATGGCCGGGAGCGGGTCCCAGGTATCCGATCCCGGCCCGAGCACCCACATCTCGCGCTCCGGGGTCCAGTTCGTGGCCTTCTTCGAGCCACCGGTCACGTAGACGGCCCCGCCGATGGAGGCGGCGGCCGGGTGATGACGCGCGTCCGGGAGGGCCGGACCCTGGCGCCACGAACCGGTCTTCGCGTCGAGGATGTCCACGTGGGCGACCGTCTTCGCGAACGGGCCCGACAGACCGCCGACGACGAAGAATTGCGGCTCGCACGGGCCGTCCGGGCAGATATCGGGCGTCCCGGGAGGTCCGGGGAGCGCGAACGTCGAGCCCGCCTCGCCACGCGGCCGGGGAAGATCCTTCAGGCGCAGCCAGCCCTCCGCTTCGGTACGCGGGTAGCTGTTGCTGGTCAGCAAGTAGCCGAGGTAAGCGCCGCCGATCACAAGGATCACGACGAGTACCAGCGCGGAGATCCGGAGGATCCTTCTGAGTTTTCGCACGTCGTGGGGTCGCCTCAGCCGCTGAGGATACCTGAGGGGGTGGGCCCGGCCCGGCAGGGCCGG
>JBBDRM010000166.1:21882-28631 GCA_040905475.1 Actinomycetota bacterium | reverse complement strand
CCCCCCCCCCCCCCCCCCCCCCCCCCCCCCCCCCCCCCCCGACCCATGTTGGAGCGCCGGTCGCCTCGGGTACCCTTTTCGCCGATGGACTCACCCAAGGCGGAACAGGACTGGGCGGCGCTCCACTACCGGGTCGAGCGCGACTCGACCGGAGTGAAAACGAGCCGACGCAAGCTGCGGCGGATCGCCGAGCAAGCCGCGGAGCTCGGGTACCCCATACCCGAGGGCTCTCACGACGTGGTCCGGATCCTCGACCGTGAGGGGAGGATCGTCATGGAGCGCGACTGGGGTGGCAACCGTCAGGCTGCCGTCGATGAAGAGGCCCGGATCGTCGACGACCTCCTCCATCTCAACGTCGTCGTGTTCCGGGCTCGGTACGGGATCGTCCCCGGCGAGGCGTTCGAGGGCGACGACGAGCCCATCGAGGCCGCGGCGGACGCTTCGGAGGTCGAGGCGATGCCCGACCGGCCGGACGCCGGAGCCGAGGGGAAGTAACCGGGCACGTCAGGGTAAACTCCCCGGACTTCCGATGCGGCTCCTCTCACTGGCACCCCTGCGCGGCCCCGGCCTGGAGGCCTTACGGGCGCTTGGAGAGATCGAGATCGATCCGTGGAGCGAATACGTGCCGGTCAAGCTCCACAGCGCGGACGATCTGATCGCCCGCACCGCCGGCGTCGAGATCCTGATCGTCGAGGCCGACCACGTCCCGGGCACGCTCTTCGAGGCCCGACCCGAGATCCGCATCGTCGCGAGCTGCCGCGCCGATCCCGTCAACATCGATGTCGACGCCGCGACCCGCGCGGGCGTGCCCGTCGTGCACGCGCCGGGCCGCAACGCCGAAGCGGTCGCCGACCTCGCGCTCGGGCTCATGTACACGTTGCTACGCGGCATCGTTCGGGCCGACGACGACGTTCGCGCAGGGCGCTGGATCGACGAAGGCCGCATCGCGTACCAGCGCTACCGAGGCCGCGAGATGCGGACGATGACGGTGGGCCTCGTCGGGTGCGGCGCCGTGGGCAAGGCCGTGGCGCGCCGGCTGTCGGCGCTCGGCGCCCGTGTGATGGCCGCGGATCCGTTCGCCGACCCGCACGACGTGCGCGCCGCCGGTGCGGAACCCGCCGACCTCGCAGAGATGCTCGCAGAGGCGGACATCGTGAGCGTCCACGCGCCCCTCAACGCCGCCACCCGCGGACTCCTCGGTGCCGGCGAGATCGGGAAGATCAAGCAGGGGGCATTCTTCGTCAATACCGCCCGTTTCGGTATCGCCGACGAGGAGCCGCTGCTCGAGGCGCTGCGATCAGGGCGGATCGCGGGCGCCGCATTCGACCACTTCCCGAACGAGTTCCTGGCAGCCGACCATCCCCTGCTCGAGATGCCGAATCTCGTGCTCACACCCCATATCGGGGGCGCCACTGAAGAGACCGAGGAGACGATGACGAGCCTCGTCGCCGAGGGGATCCGCTCCCTGATCGACGGCGATGAGCCGGTCAACGTCGTAAACCCTGAAGCGTTGGCCGCGTTCGCCGGAAGGGGAGCTCCGTGAGCCTCATCCTCGCGCTCGACATCGGGACGAGCGGCGGCCGCGCCGTGATCGCCGACACCTCCGGCCGTCGGGTCGGGGCTGCGACGCGCGCATGGAAGTACCGGATCGACGCGAACGGATTCCAAGAGCTCGACACTGATCTCGTTTGGGCCGCGCTCGCATCGGCGAGCCGTGAGGCGGTGCGCACGAGTCTCGCGCGCCCGGACGCGATCGCCGCCGTCGCGGTGACGAGCCAGCGGACCGGCGTGGTCTTCCTCGACGCGAAGGGCGAGGTTCTTTCGGCGGGCCCGAACTCCGACGCGCGCGGCGTGCGCGAAGGGATCGCGCTCGAGCGCTCGCACGGTGAGCTGGTGTACCGGCTCGCCGGACGGCTGCCGGTCTTCTTGTACCTTCCGGCGCGCCTCGCGTGGTTCCGGAACAACGCGCCGGCTCTCGCCGACCGGATCGCGAAAGCGTTGTCGTTCAGCGACTGGGCGACGTGGCGGCTCACCGGCGGCGCGGTGACGGCGACCGAGCCGACGCAAGCGGCCGAGATGCTGGCCTACGACGTCACGCGCGGCTCGTGGAGCGACGCGCTGTGCGACGCGCTGTCGACGCCGCGGAAGATCCTGCCCGACCTGCAACGGCACGCAACCACCGTCGGGTCGATCACCGAGGCCGCGGCCCGCGAGTTCGGCCTCCACGCGGGGACCCCCGTCGTGCCGGCCGGCGGCGACACCCAGTGCGCGGCGCTCGGCCTGGGCGCGACCGAGCCGGGAACGGTCGCCATCGTCGCCGGGACGACGATGCCGGTCACGCTGGTCGTCGACAGCCCGATCATCGACAACGAGCGGCGTCTCTGGACCTCACCGCACGCGGTTCCCGGCCGGTACCTGCTGGAAGCCCACTGCGGTGAGGCCGGTCCGGCGCTCGACTGGTACCTGAACCTCCTGGGCCACCCGGGCGGCCACCTGTGGCTCGACGAAGCCGCCGCGTCCGCGGAGCCTGGGGCCGGCGGCGTCACCTCGATCGACACCGGGCCCACGCGGATGGGCGATTACCCGATGATGCGGACCGGTGGCTTGCTGTTCCCGATCCCCTTGATGGCGCTCGGCCGGCAACCCGCCGACGTCGCCCGGGCCGTCCTCGAGGGCATCGCCTACGGCGCGCGCCACGGGATGGAGTGGCTGGCCGAGGTGGGCGTTCCCGCCACCGAGGTGGTCCTCTGCGGCGGCGTCGCGCGCAGCCAGACGTTCGGCCGGATCCTCGCCAGCGTGCTCGGCCGGCCGATCCGGCGTGCGCGCGAGGCGCAGGCCAGCGGGCTCGGTGGATGCATCGTCGGGGCCGCTGCTGCGGGTGCGTTCGGCTCGATCGCCGAGGCCGCCGGCGTCATGCACGACCGCGGCGACGTTGTTCAGCCGGAACCCGAATGGACCGCGATCTACGAAGGCATGTACGCCACCTGGGTGGAGCAGCGCGCGCGCTTCGAGCAGACGGTGGCGCGCGTCTCGGACCTCGGGTGACCGGCATGCATTACCCGGCGGAGCGCGAGAAGGTCGTCGAGGGCGGCCGGCAGATGCTCCAGCGAGGCTTCACCGAAGGCACGTCCGGGAACGTCAGTATGCGCGTCCCGGATGGAGCGCTCATCACGCCGTCATCGGTTCCGTATCTGGAGATCACGCCGGACGATGTCGTGCTCATGGACCTCGACGGCAACGTGCTCGAGGGAGAAAAGGTCGCTTCGGTCGAGCACAAGGTTCATCTCGAGTGCTACAAGCGCCGCGAGAACGTCGGGGCGGTGATCCATTCGCATCCGATCGTCGGCAGCATGTTCGCCGCGGCGCGCAAACCCCTCCCTGCGTTCCTCGACGAGTTCGGCGTCTACATCGGCGAGGAGGTGCGCGTCGCCGAATGGGGGATGTCCGGGACCCAGGAGATCGCCGATCAGGTCGCCGACGCGCTCGGCGAGCACAACGCAGCGTTCATCGCGTCGCACGGGATGGTCGCCGTCGGCCGGGACATCGACCACGCGCTGCTGAACACCGCGCGGGTCGAGCGCGCGGGCTTGATCTACATGGGGACGAAGCTTCTCGGAGAGCCCGGCGAGATCCCCGAGCACGCACGCGATCTCTACCGTCAGGTCTTCACGTACTTCCAGTCGCAGTAGCTACAGGAAGGCGCTGCGCCGCTTCGGCAGATACTCGACCAGGAGCGCCTGGACCGCCTGCCGCGTCTGGTCGGTGATCTCGAGCACGAGCTGCGTGTCGTCAACGCTCTCGGGGCCGAACGGTGCGGTGGGGATCGGCTCGCCGAAGATGATCAACCATTTCGACGGCAGCGGGATCGCGCCGAGCGGGCCCAGCAACGGGAACGTCGGTGTGATCGGGAAGTACGGGAGGCCGAACCGTCTCGCCACGGTCTTGAGGTCGGCGATCATCGGGAACGCTTCCTCGGCGCCGATGATCGCGACCGGGATGATCGGCGCTCCGACCTCCATGGCCACCTCGACGAACCCACCGCGACCGAAACGCTGGAGCTGATACCGCTTCTTCCAACCCTTGCCGATACCCTTGAATCCTTCGGGGAACACGCCTATGAGCTCGTCGCGGCGGAGCAATGCCACGGTCTCGGCACGGTCGGCGCGCGCGTTGCCGGCGATCCGGACGATGTCGCGGAAGAGCGGGATCTTGAAGACGAGGTCGGCTGCGAGGAGCCACGGGTTGCGTCCGTGTTCCTTGAGCGTCGCGATCTTGAGCATCGCCCCGTCGATCGGGATCGTGCCCGAGTGGTTGGCCGCGAGGATGGCCGGCCCTTCCGTCGGGATGTTCTCGATGCCGTGGACCTCGCACCGCCAATACAGCGAATAGAGGGGAAACGCCAGCGGCATGACGGCTTTGACGAGCTCGGGGTCATGGTCGTCGCGCGCGGGGCCCTCGCCGCGCATGCGCCGGCCGATGGCGGTCTCCGCGGCTTCGCGCCACTCCTCCATGAACTCGCGAGCATCGCGGGGCTTGCGGCCGCGAAGCGGTCCGAGGTGCTCGGCGCAGTAGGGCTTGCCCGGCAACGCGGCGCGGGTGCAGGGCTTTCCGCCGGGCATCGCCAGACAGACATGCTCCGCGGGCGCATTCGCACGTATCGCCACCAACCCATCCTATCGGTCGCGGAGGAACGGCGATCCGGCGCGTCGACCGCATTGTAGAGACCCGGGCCCTGTGCTATATCCCGTCGAACCTCGGGCCGGAACGAGGTTCCAGGAGGGACGATGAGGACCGCGGTCGTTACCGACAGTGCGGCCAACCTGCCGCCAGAGATGGCGGCGGAGCACGGCATCTCCGTCGTGCCGATGTACCTGAAGTTCGGTGAGAGCGTCTATCAAGACGGCGTCGACCTTCCCCGCGACGAGTTCTATGCCAAGCTCGAGCGCGAAGAAGTCCCCGTGTCGACGGCAGCGCCGTCGGTCGGTGACTACCGGGAGGCGTTCGAGCGAGCACTCGAGCATGCGGAAGGCGTGGTGTGTGTGACCGTCGCGTCGTTCGTCAGCGTCTCGTTCGACTCGGCGCGCGGGGCGGCGAACGAGCTCGGCGGCCGCGTCAAGGTCGTCGATTCGAAGAGCGCGTCGATGGGGGAGGGATGGGCGGCGCTCGAGGCCGCACGACTCGCCGCGGAAGACGCGGGCCTGGATGAGGTGGTAGCGCGTACCGAGGAGGTGGCCGCCCGGACCCAGCTCGCGGCCACCATCAACACGTTCGAGTTCCTCCGCCGCTCGGGTCGCGTCCACGCGCTGCTTGCGTACGCGGGGACCGCGCTGAACATAAAACCGGTGTTCGCCCTCCGGGGAGGCAAGATCGAGCAGCTCGGGCGGCCCCGCTCCCGCGCCCGGGCGATCGAGCGGATCCTGGATGAGACGCGTCCCTTGGCCGCGCACGGGCCGCTGCGTTGCGCGGTCGCGCACGCCGCCGTTCCCGAAGAGGCGGACGCGCTGCTCGCGCGGATCACCGCCGAGCTCGACTGCGTCGAGACCCTGCTCACCGAGTTCACGCCGCTGATGGGCGCCCACACCGGACCCGGCGTGCTCGCGATCGCGGCCTGGTCGTAGTCCGGGTCCGGCCGGGAGGCGCCCACCGCGGGTCGGCTAGGATGGCCGGGCTCATGGCGCTCGGAAATCTGCGTTCGCGTGCGATCGAAAACTCTCCGCTCAAATCAGCGGAGTTCAGAGCCGTCATCGGCGTCTCGCTTCTGATCATGTTCGGCTTCGGCTTGATCGTTCCGACGCTTCCGTTGTTCGCCAAGCGGTTCGGTGTCGGCGAGGCCGGCGTCGGATTGCTGCTCACCGTCTTCGCGGCGACCCGCCTCGCGGCCGACTTCGTCGCCGGGAACTTGATCGACCGGTACGGCGAGCGGGTCATGGCGGCTCTCGGGGCGGGCATCGTGGGTCTTTCCTCGATCCTCGCCGGCGCGGCGCCGAACTATCCGGCGCTGGTGGTCCTGCGGGGGCTCGGCGGGGTGGGCTCGGCTTTCTTCCTGGGTGCGCTGATGGCACACCTGATCGGCATGGTTTCGGCGGAGGAGCGCGGCCGGGCGATGAGCGTGTTCCAGGCCGTGCTCGGGATCGGGTTCCTGCTCGGGCCCGTCTTCGGCGGCATCCTCGCGGCAGCGACCGATCTCCGCGCTCCGTTGTTCGTGTACGGCGGGATCTGCCTCGCGTGCGCGCCGCTGGTTCTGCGGGTGATGAGCCGTGTGGCCGTTCCCCCCGACGCACTCGACGGAGGCCCGGAGATCGAGGCGGTCTCGGTCCCGGCGCCGTCGGTTCGCGCTTGGACCCGGCTCCGCCCCTTGTTCTCGGACTCGGCGTACCGCGCGGCGCTGGTCGGGAGCGCGGCGGGCTTCTACGTGACCGGCGGACTCCAGACGCTCATCCCGGGGTTCTGGGTGGACGTCCTGGCGCGGGACGACGGTGGGGTCGGTCTGCCGTTCACCGTCCTCTCCCTTGCGAGCCTCATCGTGATCTGGCACGCCGGCAGCGTCTCCGACCGTCTCGGACGCAAAGTGACGATGGTTCCTTCGCTCGCCGTAACCGCGGTGATCTGCGCGCTACTCGGCACGGTTCGGAGCGCGGTGGTGCTCATCGGGCTGCTGGCGGTGCTGGGCTTCGCGAACGGGTACTCGCGGCCGGGCCCGACCTCGATCGTCGGCGACGTCGCGCCGCCCGACGCACGCGGCGTCGCCC
>JBBDRM010000166.1:0-21872 GCA_040905475.1 Actinomycetota bacterium | reverse complement strand
GGTGGGCAGGGCCTCGAGGCGCACGCGGCTGGGGTCGCCCTCGCCGGCTACCGCACGGCGGGCGACGTCGGTGCGCTCGTCGGCCCGATCGTGGTCGGGCTCGTAGCGGAGCATCTCGGCTACGGGCCCGCTTTCGTGGCGATAGGAGTGGTGGGCGCGCTGGCGTTCATCGCCGCCGTGCTGGCACGGGAGACGGCCCCCAATCGCCGCGCCGCGGCGCCGGCGCGCGCCTAAGCGCGCGTGGCCTTCTTCCGCGTCGCCACGCGAATGAAAGCCGAACCTTCGCGTGTGTGGGAGCTCCTCGCCGACTGGGAGGGATCTGCCGCCTGGATGGTCGATGCGACGACCGTCGACGTCGTCTCCGAGCAGCGAACCGGCGTCGGGACCAGGATCCGGGCCGTGACGACGATCGCCGGCATCAAGCTCGTCGATGTGATGGAGGTCGTCCGCTGGGAGGAGGGGCGGCTCATCGCCGTGATGCATCACGGCTGGCCGATCCGCGGGCTCGCCTGGTTCGAGCTCGTGCCGACCGTGACCGAGACCTGGTTCGAGTGGGCGGAGGAGCTGGATCCGCCGCTTGGCCCGCTCGGGGAACTCGGGGGTCTCATCCTCAAGCGGCCGATCGAGCGGGTGCTCCGCAAGAGCGTGGGGAAGCTGAAGGCCCTCGCGGAAACCGCCACGTGACCGGTGCGCGACAGCTCGTGCAATCGTCGCTGACTGCCCCCATCATGTAGCGATGTCCGCGAGCGATACCCCCGGCCGCCTGCCCGATTTCATCATCGTCGGCGCCATGAAGGCGGGCACCACGTCGCTCTCCGCTTGGCTTCGGGCGCATCCCCAGGTCTTCGTGCCGCAAGAGAAGGAACTCCACTTCTTCGACACCTTATGGAGCCGAGGCGTCGACTGGTATCGGTCCCTGTTCGCCGGAGCGCCGGAGGGCGCGTTGCTCGGCGAGGCCACGCCGAACTACATGGTCATCGAACACTGGGTCGAACGAATGGCTTCGGTCGTTCCCGACGCTCGCCTGATCGCCGTTCTGCGCCATCCGGTCGACCGAGCGTGGTCCCACTACGTGCACAGCGTCACGCGTGGAGACGAGGTCCGTCCGTTCGCCGAGGCCGTCGGCGACGAGCGTGCCGGCGACCCGTCGGACTGGCGCTCGAAGGGGATGCTCGCTCGCGGACGGTATCTCGAGCAGCTTCAGGTGCTGACGCGGTTCTACGATCGCGCGCGGATCCACGTGGGCTTCTTCGACGACCTCAAGGCCGAGCCGACGTCGTTCTTCGCATCGGTGTGTCGCTTCCTGGGCGTCGACGACGGTGTCACGCCGTCGGTGGTCGGCGAGAAGTTCGATCCGTTCGACACCGACCCGGCGATCGTCAAGCGCTCGCGCGATCCCGGGGCGGCGGGGCGTCCTCCGCTGACCCGGAGGCTCAAGCGGGGTGCGGCCAAAGTGCTCACGCCGGCCGGCCGGCGGCGGACCGGCGCATCGACGGATACGGTCATGTCTCCTGAGGTCCGGTCCGAGCTCGTCGAGTATTTCCGGCCGTACAACGAGGAGCTCGCGACATGGCTCGCGCGCGACCTATCGAGCTGGAACCGGTAACGCGCTCAGGACGACCAGGCAGAAAGGTCGCGGCCGAGCCACTCCGCCAACTCCGCATTGTCGGATGCATACCACGCCTTCAGCTCCGCACGCAGTGCCGGATCCATGGCCGGCTTGTTCAGCGGAACGCGGTTGAGGTCGTCGAGCCGCTTCGCCAGCCATCTCGCGCGCTTGCCGAGTCGGAGGCGCCACATCGTCCGGCGAAGCGCCGGCCAGCGCAATGAGTAGGCCTCGTTCGTCGGCCGCCCCAGTGATGGAGGGCGGAACGCGTCGTCGACACCGATGAATCGGCACAGGCTCGCGAACGTACCGGCCGGGTCCGACCGGAGATCGTCCATAAGCAGCACCAGGAGCGACTCCCGCGGGAAGTGCTCGCAGACCCGCCGCAAGTGTGTGACGTATCGGCCGACTTCGAGATAGCCCATCCGCATCGTCTTGTGGAAGGGGGTGCCTTCCGCGATCTCTTGCCGCACGACCTCGGCGAAGGACCGGGTCTCGCCCAGCGGCCGCCGGTACCAATAATCGGAGTACAAGCGCTCGACCGGATCGCGCAGGATGGCGACGAGCTTCGCGTTGGGGACGAGGTCGGCCATCCGCGCCAGCGCGTCGTCGAAGTACATGTACGCGGGGGAGGCCTCGCCGACGGCGCTCGCGTCGCCGGCGCCGGCGAACCTGGCTCGATACCAGTCGGGGCCGTGTCCGTGATGGCGGTCGAAGTAATTGATCTCTTTCTCCGGAGCGACGAAAACCTGCGGGTGCTCGCTGAGATATTCGGCCAGCGACGTCGTTCCCGCCTTCGCAGCCCCGATGATGAGGAACGTCGGGAGGCGCCCGTGCGTGCGTGCCTGCGTGCGGGTGCGGCCGGGCAGCGAAACCTCCTCGAGGAGATCGGAGGACAAGGAAGCCGGTTGAGGAGCTCGTCGAGAACGGTAGCGAGGACCCGACGGAACAGTCAACGAGCAGAGATCTTCGGCGCGATTCTTAGGCGGAAAACGCCCGATGTCGGCGTGATAGCATCCGCGAACTGTGAACGCGCCCGGACCGCGGATCGATGATCCAGCGCACGGTCCCCCCCACGAGCCTCCGAAGGTGGGTGTTGTCTCCGCCTGGTTCGATCCCGAAGATCCTCGCCAGTGGGCCGGCGCGTCCTACGGTCTGATCACCGAGCTTCGAAGGCTGGGCGTGTACGCCGGCCACCGATCCTCGACCCCCTGGCCGAAGCTGTCGGGTCTGGTCTACCGATGGGCGAAGGCGACCGGAAGGGAAAATGGATGGACGCGACGAGCCGATATGCGCGTCGTTACCCGTTTGAGCGACCTCGCGCTCCGGGCCGGGACGCGGGCCGACGCGGAAGGCTGGGTCCACCTGCCGAACGTGAACGGTCCGGTGACGCGCGGCCGGTACACCACCTTCCACGACATGTCGCCGGCGCAACTGCTCAAGGGCGGGCTCGAGCTCGCGGCGAGCTTCGGATATCCGTACGCGACGAAGCGTCAGCTCGAGTGGGTCGTCCGCCGCCAGGTAGCTCTGTACAAGGGCGCGTACGCCGTTTGTGTGTCCAGTCGTTGGGCTGCCGACTCGCTCGTCCGCGACCACGGCATCGCCGCCCGCAAGATCCGAGTCGTCGGCAACGGACGCAACGCCGATACGCCTCCCCCGATCGACCGCGACTGGTCGACTCCGCGTTTCCTCTTCATCGGACGTCACTGGAAGCGCAAGAACGGGGACGCGGTGGTGCGAGCGCTCACGCGGGTCCGGAAAGAGCACCCGGAGGCGCGTCTGGACATCGTCGGCGGTCACCCACCGATCGACGTGGAGGGCGTCACGGGGCACGGGCATGTCGCCGTCTCCGAGCCGGCAGGTCGCGCCACGATCGAGGGGTTGTTCGCGGCCGCGACCTGCTTCGTCGTGCCGTCGCTGATCGAGCCGTTCGGGCTCGTCTACGTCGAGGCCGCGGCCGCGGGAGTGGCTTCCATCGCCACGAACATCGGCGGGACCGAGACCTCGGTCGGAGTCGGCGGGATCATCCTGGACCCCGGGGACGACGAAGCGATCTACCGGGCGATGCTCGAGATGTGCGACCCCGACCGGGCCCGGAGCCTGGGCGAGATCGCGCGCGCGAGAGCGTCGCTGTTCACCTGGCCGCAGTTCGGGCAGCGCATCTTGAGATCGCTCGACCTGGCGCCGATACCCGGCGTCGAGCTCGCGAACTTCATGTAGCGCTCCGGCTCAGCCGGCGGCGCGGATCTTGCAAGCTATCTCCGCGATCTTCATGCGGCCCCCGGGCGGGCGCGCGGGTGCGGTGGAGCAGGCGACCTCTTCGATGCGATTCCGGAAAGCGGAATCCGGCGAAGGGATTCGTCGGGAACGGTTGCGAGGACCTCCGGCGGAGTCGGCGAGCGATCATCCGAGCGAGCATCACCCTGCGTCACCCTACGGGCAAACGAGTGTTTTAGACGGTTGGGGCGAAAACAACTGTTTTGGACCGTTGTGATAATATTCGCGCGATATGCGCGATATGAAGGCGCCGGGACGGCGGATCGGCGAGGCGGTACACGAACCCGCAAACCTGCTTCCTAGGGTGGGTGTCGTCTCCGCCTGGTTCGATCCGGAGGACCCCCGCCAGTGGTCCGGCGTCTCGAACGGGCTGATCGGCGAGCTCCGAAGGCTGGGTGTCTACGCCGGCCACCGATCCTCCACCCCCTGGCGGGGGATGTCGCGTCTGGTGTACCGCTGGGAGAAGCTGACCGGCAGGGAAAAGGGGTGGACGCGGCGTGCGGAGATGCGCGCCGTCACCCGCCTGAGCGATCTCGTGCTCTGGGCCACTACCCCGGCCGGCACGGACGGGTGGGTGCACCTGCCGAACCTGAACGGCCCGGCGACGCGAGGACGGTACGTGACCTTTCACGACATGTCGCCGGCTCAATTGCTCGCGGCGGGACCCGAACTGGCCCCTAGCTTCGGATATCCCCATGCGACGAGGCGTCAGCTCGAATGGGTCGTCCGGCGGCAAGTCGCGCTCTACAAGGGCGCCTACGCCGTCTGCGTGTCCAGCCGGTTCGTCGCGGACTCGCTCGTCCGCGACCACGGCATCGACGCCGGGAGGATCCGGGTCGTCGCCATGGGACGCAATGCCGACATCCCTCCGCCCGCCGATCGCGACTGGTCGACCCCGCGGTTCCTCTTCATCGGACGCCACTGGAAGCGCAAGAACGGCGACGCCGTCGTTCGGGCCTTCACTCGGGTTCTTAAAGAGGTCCCCGAGGCGCGTCTCGACGTCGTCGGCGGTCACCCACCGATCGACGTGGAAGGCGTCACGACGCATGGGCACGTCGCCGTCTCTCAGCCGGAGGGCCGCGAGAAGATCGAAGGCCTGTTCGCAGCCGCAACATGTTTCGTCGTGCCGTCGCTCATGGAACCGTTCGGGATCGTGTACCTGGAGGCAGGCGCGGCGGGACTGCCCTGCATCGCCACGAAGAACGGGGGCATGGAAACCTCGGTCGGGCCGGGCGGCATCCTCCTGGACCCTCTGGACGACGAGGCGATCTACCGGGCCATGCGCAGCATGTGCGATCCCGACCTGGCACGACGCACCGGCGAGATCGCCCGCGAACGGGCGCCCCTGTTCACGTGGTCGGCGTTCGGGCAGCGCATCTTGAGGTCGCTCGACCTGCAGCCGATCCCGGGCGTCACGCTCGCGGACTTCCTGTAGCGCTTCGGCTCAACCGGCGGCGCGGATCTTGCCAGCTATCTCTGCGATCTTCGTGCGGTCGCCCGGCCGCGGCACGAACGGCATCTTGATCGGATCGCCGGCGTACCGCGGGATCAGGTGGAGATGGAAGTGGAAGACACTCTGGAACGCGACCACACCGGTCGCGTGCATGATGTTGATCCCGTCGGGCTCGAGGGCCTTGCGGATCTGCGCCGCCACCCGAACCGAGGCTGCCATCACCTTGGCTGCGTCCTCCGCGCCGATCTCCCAGAGGTCGCGGATGTGCGCGCGCGGAATCACGAGCGTGTGACCGTCGAGCGCCGGGTTGATGTCCATGAACGCGATGGAGTGCTCGTCTTCGTAGACGTTCGAAGAAGGGCTTCGCCCCTCGACGATCGCGCAGAAGATGCACCCGTCCACAACGGGCAAGTGTAGCGGGGAATCCGGCAGGCTTAGTTCGAGTGCTCCACGAGGGCGTAGAAAGCGTTGCTGTCCTTGTCCTCGTACTGCAGACCAGCCACGTTCACCTTCTGGCCGGTCGTCCGGGCGGCCTGGGCGTCGGTGAAAACAAATCCGGTCGGGAGCACGAGGCGGACCTCTTGCTCGTCGTGGGGCTCGACCGGGCTCGTGT
Source organism: Actinomycetota bacterium (assembly GCA_040905475.1). Lineage (NCBI taxonomy): Bacteria > Bacillati > Actinomycetota > Actinomycetota bacterium. The sequence goes on along the minus strand of JBBDRM010000166.1, from coordinate 15,923 downwards.
GGGGCGTCATGCTCGCCGAGATCTGAGCGCCCACCTTCACGCTGGATTTCGTGCCGTCCATCGTGATCTCGATCGGCTCCACGAACGGGCCCAGGATGGTCGTGAACGTCGTCGCGAAGATCTCGTGCGGCAAGCCGCCGTGCTGGTTCGTCAGGATGCCCACGAGCGCTTCCTGCTGCTCCTTCGACATCGAGGAGTCGAAGAAGACCGCTCCCGTCCCGTTGCCTTCGTGGATCGCCTTCGGCCAGCTAACCGCCATAACGACGGTCGCACCGGCAAGATCGATGTCCCCGCATTTCCCCTCGGAGAGCTTGTATGCGACGACCGCTCGGCAGTATCCGTGCGTCGGGAAGCCGTTGAAGTTGCACGGACAGCCGTATGCGCAACTGCAGAACTCGAGATACTCCCCCTTGTAATGCCACTTGGTCTTGGTCTCTGTATCGGCCATGGTCCGCCCTCCTCGGTGCCTTTCGGCGCGCTCAGCCGCCCATCATGGGGTCGCCCATCTCACCCATGGTACCCCCCGCATCGCCGGTCGCTCCGGCGATGTTCGGAAGGATGCCCGGAGAAACGATCGCGGCCAGTCCGAGCCCGATCAGCCCGGCGCCGACGATCTTCGTCAAGACGACTCCGTGTTTCCAGTTCTTTTCCAGCAAGAACACGATCGCGATCGCGGCCATCCAAACCAAGTTCATCAGGCCGACGACCACCAGCACGGCCATCAGCGCCCAGCAGCAGCCCAAGCAGTAGGCGCCGTGATTCAGTCCTGCCTTGAAGGCGCTGCTCGCGCCGCCTCCGAAGTCGTGGGTCATCAGGAAGCTGAGCGGTGTACGGCAGTGCTTCAGACAGACAGCCTTCCACCGCGTGAACTGGTATCCGCCGGCGACGATGAGGATGGCGCCGGCGAGCGTGGGCAGCCACCGCGAGTCGGCCGCCTCAGCGGACACGTCTCGGAATGCGAGGAACGCGATCAGGGGAACCACGCCGATCAGCGACCAGACGGCGAGGTAACCACCGACGAAGGCGACCGTCGGGAACTCACCACCGCCGCGTTTCTTGACGACCATGCGATGGGCGAGGACGAACGGCGCGATCGTGGGGAACATCATCGCGACCATCATCGCGACCCACATCCCGAGGAAGACCGGCACGGTCATGTCGTTCGGCGCGCGGGCCCCGACCTGGCCGAGACCCGACACCATGTCCGACATCGAGGACGCTTGCCGGACGGTCGACCACCACGCGACACCGGCGAGGCCGATGAGCCAGCCGATGGTGATCAACGTGACCCGCGTCGAGAAGATCGAGAGCGTGTCGCGCGGGGTGTCTTCGGCTGCTGCGGCGTGCGAGTGCGTCATCCGGTGGTCCTCCTCGTCGCGCTCAGAAACCCGAGACTCGAAACGCAGAACGGAACCAGATAGTTGGCTCCGACCCGCACCCACGTGACCAGGGTCGCTTCGCCGCCGAAGACTACTCCGGCCTGGTTGATGAAGGACAAAAGCGTCCCCACCACGAGAGCGATCGGGACCGTCCGGCGCAGCGTCGTACGCAGGAACACGATGCGGAGCGCCTCAAGCGGGGTGTTCCACGTGCGTTGAGGTGCGGTTTCAACCAGAACCATCCCCCCTCCTGCTCGTACCCTGGATCAGGCGACTTGCCGCGTCAAGGTACTACGACACAGAACTACGGGGCGTCCTTGGGGACGACCACGTCGAACCAACGGTGCTTGGAGCGGTCGCCGGTCAGGTCCACGTGAACGTGCTTGGTCTCGGTGTACTCGAGGAAGCCCTGCACGCCGTGCTCGCGCCCGATACCCGACTGCTTGTATCCGCCGAACGGATACTTGGGGCTGATCAGGTGGTAATCGTTGATCCAAACCGTTCCGGTGCGGACCCGGTCGGCGACCCCCATCGCCCGGTTCGGATCCGAGGACCACACGCCGCCGGCGAGCCCGTAGATCGAGTCGTTGGCGATGGCGACGGCCTCATCGTCTGACTCGAAGGGGATCACGACCAGCACCGGACCGAAGATCTCTTCTTGCGCGATCCGCATCTTGCTGGTCACGCCGGTGAAGATCGTCGGCGCGAAGAACAAGCCGTTCTGATGTCCCGCGACGCTCACCCGCTCTCCGCCGGTGACGAGCTTGGCGCCTTCCTCCTGCCCGATCCCGACGTAGCGCTCGACGGTCTCGAGCTGGGTCTTGGAGATGATCGGCCCCATGTCGGTCGTCTTGTCGAGCGCCGGCCCCACCTTGATCCGCTCCGCCTTTGCGACGAGACGGTCGACGACCTCGTCGTGCAGCGACGAATGCACGAGGAGCCGTGAACCGGCGCTGCAGACCTGACCGCCGTTGAAGAAGATCCCGTAGAGCGCGCCGTCGACCGCGAGCGACAGGTCGGCGTCGTCGAGGATGATGTTGGCGCTCTTGCCTCCGAGCTCGAGGGTCACCTTCTTGATGTTGCTCGAGGCGAGCTGGAGGATCCTACGTCCCGTCGCCGTCGAGCCGGTGAACGCGACCTTGTCGACGTCCATGCTCGACACCAGTGTTTCACCGGCGCCGGGCCCGAAGCCGGGGATCACGTTGACGACCCCATCCGGCACGCCGGCCGCCTTGCAGATCTCGGCGAGCGCGAGCGCGGTGAGCGGCGTGTTCTCGGACGGTTTCAGCACGACGGTGTTTCCCGCGCCGATCGCGGGGGCGATCTTCCACGCGGCCATCAGAAGCGGGAAGTTCCACGGGATGATCTGTCCGCACACGCCGATCGGCTCGTGCCGCACGTAGTTGAGCGACGGGGGCATCGGCGTAAGCGGAAGCGTCTCGGCGGCGAGCGGCAGGGTCGTCGCGAGCTCGGCGTTGGTTCGGAACGTGAAGCCCGCGCCGGACACGTCGCCCCTGGTCTTGCGGATCGTTCCGCCCTGGTCGCGGCTCTCGAGCTCCGCGAGCTCCGCCGAGCGTTCCTTGAGGCCGGCGGCGACGGCGTTCATGATCGCCGCGCGTTTCGCCGGGGCCAGCCCGCTCCAGCGCCCGTCGTCGAACGCGACTCGCGCGGCGGCGATCGCCTTCGCGGCGTCGGCCGCGCCGGCCTGAGCGACCATCGCGATCGTCTCGCCGGTGGACGGGTCGATCGCCGGGAACTCCTTGCCGTCTTCGGCCGGGACGGACTCTCCGTTGATGAACAGGTCGCGCTCCGCCATCTCGTCAGACCTCCGGGTGCTTCGGCTTGAAACCCTCGAACGGGTTGCGACACGAGTCGCAGTATCGGATGGAGCGGCACGGCGTCGGCCCGAAATCCGACTCGATGCGGGTCGCCGGCGAGCCGCAGTTCGGGCAGCGAGCCGTGAGTTGCACCAAGGTCGGACTTCCCGCGGGGGCGATACCGAACGACTTCAGGGCCTCGCGTCCTGCTTCGGTAATCCGGTCGGTCGTCCAGGGCGGACTGAAGACGTAGGCGACGCGAACCGCACGCCCTTGCGCCACGTCGAGGACCGCGCGTTCGGCGTCTTCGCGGATCACGTCGAGCGCCGGACAGCCGACGAACGTCGGCAGCAGCGTGACGGCGATCGCGTCGTCGCCGACTTCCACGCGCTCGACGAGGCCGAGGTCCGTTATCGAGCAGACGGGGATCTCGGGATCCTTCACGTGCGAAAGCGCGCCGCGAACCGCCGATTCGACGGAGGTCACCACATCGCCCCCTGATGCGCGCGATACAGACCCGTCATCTCCTCCCAGAGCGGCGCGAAGTCGTCCGAGTGGCGCCCATGCCGGCCGCCGGCTCCGGAGAATTCGCCGGCGTGCACCCAGCGGCCGTCGCGCCGCTCCAAGCCCGGCACTTCCAGCGCGCGCCCCGGATCCTCGGTCAGCTCGGTCGCGCCGGACGAGGTGGGCACCATCTCCCCGACGGTAGGCTCGGCCCCCGATTCGAGGACCGCGTCCAGCCCGACGCTTTCCAGATCCGCGCCCAACGTCTCGAGCCAGCCGGCGAGCATGTCCTCGCCGGAGCGGGGGAGCGTTCCGTCGCTCAGAAGCGCTTCCTCGCCGGGGAGCGGCTCGAAGAGGGCCATCGCCTCCGGGAACGCTTGCGACATCGCTTCCGAGAAGCGCTGCCGGGCCTCGACGGGCCCGGTAGCCAGGCGCTCGAACCAGACCCGCGCGTGCTCGAGGTGATAGCGCTCTTCCAGACGGAGGACGCGCAACAGCTCGGCGAGCTCCTTGAACGTCGAATCGAGCAGGGTCTCGACCCGGACCGCGTCGGCGGTGTCGTAGAGGTAGTGCCGCGCGGCGGTGTACGCGTAATCGCGGTTCGGCCGCTCGCAGATCACCGCGTGGAGGTAATCCGGTTGCTCGCGACCGAGCGCCAGCGCATCCACGTCGCGGCCGTCGATCGTGGAGGCGATCTCGTAGAGCGCCCGGGCGTGCCCCATCTCGTCCTGCGCGATCGAGGACATCGCGAGGTCTTCCTCGACGTACGGCACCCAGCCGGTCCACTCGGAGAGCCGGTGGCCCATTACGAGCTCGTCGTCGGCGAGCGCGAGGAGAAGTCCGAGGCGCGGATCGCTCATCGCTTCCCGTCCGGCCGCTCTCCCGCGACCGTGATCCCGCGAAGAGCGAGCGCGTCGCGTACGCGCTTCAGCTTCGCACCGACACCGACGTAGCCGTCGGCGCGCCGGTAGGACTTGTCGGTGACGCCGCCGAGCGTTTCCGGCTGCGCGATGCGGTGCAGGTCGCCGCGCCGGCCGACCCAGCAGTCGACGCCCTCGCCGTGGCGGAAGAAGGTCTCGCGTGCGAGCAGGAGCGCGAGCTCGAGGTCGGGCGCCTTCACCGCGCCGACGTGGACGAGCGGGTCGTCGGCGGTGCGACGGGAGAAGACCTCCCAGACCTCCATGGCGTTACGCGACCCGCCGGATCCCGGCGAACACGTCGCGCATCCACGCGTGCGAGTCCCACATCGCCTTGCGCCACGCGAGCCGCGTCTGCGTCATCGGGCCGTTGCCCTTGACGACCTGCCAGAAGTCGTCCCAGCCGGGGTCGCCCCACTCCCACTCGCCCTTGGGCTCGTCGAAGCGCAGCTCGGGGTCGGGAACCGTGATCCCGAGATCCCATAGTTTCGGCACGTAGGTCGTGAAGAACTCCTGCCGCAGATCCTCGTTCGACCGGGTCTTTATGCCCCAGTAGAGGAGCACGTCCTTCGCCGGGTTCGAGGGCGGCCCGAAGAAGTGCATGATCGGCCGCCACCACCTGTTCACCGCGTCCTGGAACATCTCCCGCTGGGCATCGGTTCCCGAGCAAAGCTCGAGCGTCATGTCCTCGCCGTGGCGGAGATGCAGCGACTCCTCCGCGCAGATGCGGCGCATCGCCCGGATGTACGGGGCGTACGAGCAGCCGAGCAGCGCGTGCTGCGTCACGAGCGCCGCGCCGTCGATCAGCCACCCGATCACCGCGACGTCGCCCCACGAGGAGGTGGGGTAGTGGAAGACGTTGTGGAACTTCGTGCGGCCGTTCACGAGGTCGTCGAACATCGCCTCGCGGCTCTTCCCGAGGTCCTCCGCGATCCGGTAGAGGATCTGCGCGTGCCCCACCTCGTCTTGGACCTTGGCCGTGAGTGAGAGCTTGCGGCGGAGCGTCGGGGCGCGAGGGATCCACTCGCGTTCTGGCAGCGCGCCCATGATCTCTGAGTTGGCGTGCATCTCGATGAACTTGAGGGCCGCCTGGCGGTAGGAATCGGGCATCCAATCGGTCGCCTCGATCTTCTGGCCGGCGTCGATCCGGGCCTTGAACTCGGCCGTCCGCTCCTCGTAGGTCACCCGGCCCTCCTCGTTCTGCTGTTGGGCGCGCTGGTGACGCGCCGAGCCCTATCGTAGCGCGCGCGTTCAGCCCGGGAGGGCGAAGAACTCGAGCTGGATGTTGTCGGGATCGCGGAAGACCAGCACGGTGCCGTAGGGCGCGTCGGTGATCGGCGAGTGCGCGATACCGAGCTCGTCGAGCTTCTTCTCCCAATCCGTCAGCGCGTCCCGATTGGGAACCTGCCATCCGATGTGGTCGAGGCCGACGCGGGCCTCGGCGAAGACGTCCCCCGCCGGTGTGGCTTTGTGCCGGTGAAGGCCGATCGCGAGCGGCGGTGAGAAGAGGAGCACGAACTCGTGTGCCGGGTCGTCGTGTTCCTCCCACAGCACGACCGCGTCGAACAGGGCCTTGTACCAAGCAACGCTCTCGTCGAGATCCGTAACCGTGAGCGCGATGTGATTGACGCCTTCGGTTTCCGGCATCGCTACCTTCCCTCGAATTTGGGTTCGCGCTTCTCCATGAAGGCCTTCACTCCCTCGAGATGGTCTGCCGTCAATGCAACCTGGTTCTGCAGATCTGCCTCGTACTCGAGCGAGTTCTCGAGATCCATGACGACCCCGAACCGCAACGCCTTCTTCGCGAGCGCGTAGGCGCGGGTCGGGCCCGACGCGAGCCGCTCGGCGAACACGCGGGTCTCGCTCACGAGATCGTCCGCCGGAACCACTCTCGTTACCATCCCGATCCGCAGCGCTTCGTTCGCGTCGATGATGTCGCCGAGCATCGCGAGCTCCGTCGCCTTCGCGATCCCGACCAGACGAGGCAGGAAATACGTCGAGCCCGAGTCCGGCACGAGACCTACCTTGACGAATGCCTGGAAGAACTTGGCCCTGTCGCTGGCGATCCGGAAGTCGCACGCCAGCGCCAGCGACGCTCCGGCGCCGGCCGCGACGCCGTTCACCGACGCGACGACCGGCTTCTCCATGTTCACGATCGGCAGGATCACCGGGTGGTATCGCGCCCGCAGCATGTCGCCGAGCGCCGGCGGCTCACCGGCGTTGTACGCGTCCTCGAGCTGCGCGAGGTCGGCTCCGGCGCAGAAGCCGCGACCCGCGCCGGTGAGCACGACGCAGCGAACATCCGAGTTGCCGGCCGCCTCGGCGAGAACTTTCTGCAACTCCTCGACGAGGGTGCTGTCGAGCGCGTTCAAGTTGTCGGGACGGTTCAGCGTGACGGTCGCGACCCCGCCGGATGACTCGTAGATGACGGTTTCGTACCTCATGGATCAGCCCAGCTCCTCCAACACGACGACGTCGAAGGGGGGCGCGAAGCTCTTCGCGTGCTCGGTGGCGTTCTTCGCGGCCTCGGAATTCATGTCGGCCTTCCAGCCGTCCTTGTCCGCCCACGTTCCGCTGAAGACGTACGCGTACGGGAAATCGCCTTGCAGGGTGCGCGTGACCTTGTACGCGGCGACCTTCTCGATATTGGAGTAGCCGCGCACCATCGGGATGTGTTCCTCGATGTAGCGCTTCTCGAACGTGGCCGGGTCGTCCGGTGGCCGGTAGAAGACGGTCATCTTGATCACGGCGGCTCCTTCCGTCGGGGCCTCTTGGGGCGGCGAGGTCCATCCTCGCAATCTGAAGCGCCCGTTGTCACACCGCGCTTAGACTCGCGGCCGTGAGCCGCGAGGAATGGGGGTTCGTGATCCGGTCGTCGCTCGACGCGCGGCCCGAGCGCGTTTGGGATCGCATCTCGACGATGCGCGGCGTCAACGACGAGCTGTGGCCGCTGCTTCGTATGACCCATCCCGCAGGACTCGACCGGCTGCCCGACGATGCGCCGACCGGCGTGCGGCTGTTCCGCAGCTGGGTCCTGCTCTTCGGGATACTGCCGATCGACTACGACGACCTCACGCTCGCGCGGATCGAGCCGGGCCGCGGTTTCCTCGAAACCTCGCGCCTCCTCACGTCGCGCCGCTGGGAGCACGAACGGACCGTCGACCCGGCGCCGGAAGGGTCCGTGCTCTCCGACCGGATCCTGTTCGAGCCTCGGCTTCGAGCGGCCGGCCCCGCGCTGCTGCGGATCATCCGTACCCTCTTCGCACATCGCCACCGGCGATTGCGCAAGACGTTCGGCGGGCGCCCGCTCTGAGCACGGGCGTGTAGGCTTCGCCCGCACGACGAAGCAGGGGAGCTCGGGCGAACCGGGCTGAGAGGGCGGCTGCGGCCGCCGACCCTTAGAACCTGACCCGGTTAGGACCGGCGGAGGGAGCGAGCCATGGCACAGATCACCGGCGCACTCGAGCGCGCCGAGACCCTTCCCGATTGGGGCATCGAACCCGTCCCACCCGAGCACCGTGCGCTTTCAGGCGTCGACGTCGGCGCCCTCTGGGGGAACCTTGGGATCTCGATCCTGCTGCCGGTCGTCGGTGCGTTCCTGGTGCCCGCGCTCTCGTTCCGCCAGGCGATCCTGGCGATCGTCGTCGGCGCGGTGATCGGGAATTTCATGCTCGCGGCGGCCGGCCGGATCGGCGCGGAGACCGGCGCGCCCACGATGGTGACCTACCGCGGGCCGCTCGGCATCCGCGGGTCGTACTTGCCGACCTTCTTCAACGTGATGCAGAACATCGGCTGGGGCGCGTTCGAGCTCTACATCATCTCGGTGGTGATGGCCGGCCTGCTGGACCGCTACACCGGCTGGGGATTGCGCCCGCTGTGGGTCGTCGTGTTCGCCGCAGTGTGCATCCTCATGGCCGTCGGCGGGCCCATCGCCGTGGTGCGCAGGTGGATCCGGCGGTACGCGGTGTGGATCGTGCTGGGCTCGAGCGCCTACCTCACGATCTACATGCTGACGACCTACGATCTCGGAGCGTTCTGGAACGCGCCGGCGAAGGGCGGCTTCCCGAACTTCTGGCAGGGCGTCGACCTCGTGATCTCGCTGCCGGTGTCGTGGGTGCCGCTCGTCGCCGACTACACGCGGTTCGCGCGCACGGGGCGCGGCGCGTTCTGGGGCGCGGGTATCGGCTACTTCATCGCGAACGTGTGGTTCTACATGATCGGGGTGCTGCTGCTCCTCGGGACGCCGGGGGCCGATCCACTCGACCCCGCCGGCTTCACCGCCGCGCTGTTCGCGATCCCGGTTGGGTGGCTGGCGATGCTCATCCTCGCCGTCGACGAGACCGACGAAGCGTTCGCCAACATCTACTCGGGGTCGGTCAGCGTGCAGAACGTGTTCCCGCGCTGGTCCCAGCGCGGGCTCTCGGTCGCGATCGGGCTCACCTGCGCCGCCCTTGCGCTCATCGTGGATCTGGTCAGCTACGAGAACTTCTTGCTCCTGCTCGGCGCGCTCTTCGTGCCGCTCTTTGGCGTACTGTTCGCCGACTACTACCTGCTGCGACGGGGACGCTATACAGCGGATCGGCTGTACGGTCCGGGGGCGAGAGGGGTCCGGCCGGCGGCGATCGTCGCATGGGTCGTCGGGTTCTTCGCCTACAACTGGATCAACCCCGGAACCGTCACGTGGTGGACATCCGCGATGGAGGGCGTCCTCGGATGGCTGCCGGCGCCGCCATCGTGGGCCGGCGCCTCGCTCGCGTCGTTCGCGATCGCGCTCGTCCTGACCCTCGCGCTCGTCCCCGCGACCGAGCGTCTTCGCGCGACCTCCGGGTGACCTGTCTCGGTGGTCTGAGCGCTCGCCTATACTGACCTTCCCGCCCACGAAGCGGAGACATATCGGAGGTCACATGCCCGCATTCCGTATCGGTCGTGAGAAGCCCGCAAGCATCGCCTGCGACGTGCTCGCCGTCCCCGTCTACAAAGGCGGAGAGGCCGGGCCCGGCGGAGCCGAGGTGGAGAAGAAGCTCGGCGCAACGTTCAAGGAGCTGCTCGACGCTGCGCGCCTGAAGGGTGAGCCCGGCGACGCGCTCAACCTGCCGACGCTGGGGAAGCTTCCCGCGAAACACGTGCTCCTCGTCGGTGTGGGAGGGAAGGGATCGGGTGCCGACGCGGCACGGAAAGCGGGGGCGACGGTCGCCCGGCGGACCGGGTCGGCCGCCAAGGTGGCTACCACCGTGCCGCAGGCATTGAAGGGGAAGGCGCCGGACGTCGCCGGGGCGTTCGTCGAGGGTTTCCTCCTGGCCGCGTACCGGTTCGATCGCTACAAGAACGGCGACGGCCGCAAGTCCAAGACCAAAGAAGTACGTCTGCTCGCCGGACGCGGCTGGGACGCGCGCGCCGTTGGTCGCGTCGTCGACCGCGCGAGCGTGGTCGCTGAGGCGACGATGCTGGCGCGCGACCTGACCAACACGCCGGCCGGCGACTTCTACCCCGAGTCGTTCGCGCAGGAGGCCCGGCGCATCGCCAAGGGCTTGCCGCTGAGCGTGCGGGTGCTGACCGAGAAGGAGCTCCGCGCCGGGAAGTACGGCGGGATCCTCGGCGTCGGTCAGGGAAGCGACAAGCCGCCGCGGCTCGTCGAGATCCGTTACAAGCCGGCGGGGTCGAAGCGTCATGTGGCGCTGGTGGGGAAGGGCGTCACGTTCGACTCGGGCGGTATCAATCTGAAGACGGACGGTCTGGACTGGATGAAGATGGACATGGCCGGCGGCGCGGCCGTGCTCGGCGCGATGCTCGCGATCGGCCGGCTCAAGCCGAAGGTCGCCGTGACGGGCCTGATCTGCACGGCCGAGAACATGCCGAGCGGCGGGGCGCTCCGTCCGGGCGACGTGATCACTATGAAGGGCGGCAAGACCGTCGAGATCGGTAACACCGACGCGGAAGGGCGCCTCGTGATGGCCGACGGGATCGTGCACGCGCGCGACGCGAAGGCCGACGTCGTGATCGACATCGCGACGCTCACCGGCGCCTGCATGATCGCGCTCGGCGACAAGGCGTTCGGTGTGATGGGCAACTCGCAGACGGACGTGGACGCGATGTTGCGCGCGGCGGACGAAGCGGGCGAGCGTGCGTGGCAGCTTCCGCTCTACGACGACTACCGCCGCAAGATCGACTCCGACATCGCCGACATCCGCAACATCGGCGACCGCTACGGTGGCGCGATCACGGCCGGGCTCTTCCTGAAGGAGTTCGCCGGCGACACGCCGTGGATGCACCTCGACATCGCGGGCCCCGCGCGGAGCACGTCCGACGAGTTCGATACGCCGAAGGGCGCGACCGGCGTCGGCGTGCGGACCCTCGTGCGCTACGTCGAGTCGCAGTAGCTCAGACGGCGACCTGAACCTGTCCGTCTGCGACGCGGACGGGGAACGTTTCGAGCCCGACCTCGGGATCGAAGAGGTTGCGCCCTGTGGTGACGTCGTACTGGAACCCGTGCCATGGGCACGTGACGATCGTTCCTTCGAGGTCGCCATCGCCGACCGGCCCGCCGCGGTGCAGGCAGGTGTTGTCGAGCGCGTAGAACCGTCCGTCGACGTTGAACAGCGCAAGGAGTCGGGCGCCGGCCTGGACGACCTTCCCCGATCCCGGCGGGACGTCGTCGACCGAAGCGACCGGAACGAACTCGGCCATCCGGGTCAGAGCTTCGCCAGCCAGCGGTCGCGGACCACCAGGACGCGGCGGTGCTCAGCCTTCGCGACGACCCGATCGCCGTCGCTGGCTTGGCACACGAAGTCGAGGAGGCGGTTCTCGACGGCGACCAGCTCCGCGGCCGCTACGACCTCGGCTCCGACCTTGGACGGGGCGAGGTGATCGAGCCTCACCCAAACGCCCACGCTCGTCGCGCCGTCGGGCAGCTGGTCGCGGATCGCGTTGACCGCGGCTTCCTCGATCAGCGCCAGCACGGCCGGGGTTCCGAGGACCGGAACGTCGCCTGAGCCCAAAGCCTCGGCGGTGTGCTCGGTGGCGACGACGCGGCGGGCTTCGCCGCGCAAGCCGGCGACGATCAGGGGCGCGTGCACGTCTACTATGATGACCCGAGCGCGCTCCTCGCGCACTTCCTGGATCAACGTTGAGCGGACCCGCAGGTGTCATGGCGCTCGTCCTCGCCGAGACGGCGGTGGGCGGTCTCTTCGTGCTCTGGGTCACGCCGACCTGGGGGACGCTGCGCTCGGGATTCTTCAAGCTGACCGGCACGGTGCTCGCCGTGACCGCGGTGCTTGCGTGGCTGGCCGCGCGCGGGCCGCTCGGCGGGACCGGCGCGAAGGGCCCGCAAGCCGCTGCCTTCTGGCTCCTCGGCGCGACCGCCGGCGTCGCCGTCCTGTGGCAGGTCCTCCAGTGGACGGGCGTGCGCTCCGCGGCGCGCGTGGTCGGCATCGCCGGCGTGCCGGTCGGGGTGGCCGCGTTCGTTGCGCTCGCCCGGCTCCCCGCCGCGTCGCACGCGACCGGCGTCGGTGTCGCGCAACTCGTCGCCGGCGCGGTTTTCCTCGGTGCGGTCGTCGACGGGCTCCTGCTCGGACATTGGTATCTGGTCGATCGCCGTGCGTCGCGCGAGCCACTGCGCCGCATGGGGATCCTTCTGCTCGCCGGCAGCATCCTCGCGATGGCCGTCACGATCGTCGGCGGGGGGGGAGGAGGGACGGCGAGCACCGAGTTCTCGCCCTTGCTCGGAGCGGGAACCCTCACCGTCGCGCTCGCGGTCGGGCTCACGGCGCTGTGCCTGATGATCGGGTTCTTCATCCGCGCGCTTGTGAAGGAAGACTCGATCCAAGCAGCGACCGGGTTCTTCTATCTCGCCGTGATCCTCGCGGTGTCGGCCGAGTTCGCGGCCAAAGTGCGCTTCTACTGAGCCTTCTGGTCGCGCTGTCGCGCTTCCTTGCGCTGACGTCGTCCCGTCGAGGGAAGGACGCCGCGGCGTTGCAGCAGCCGGTCGATCACCGCGCCCAACGCGGCGCAGATCAAGAACACCCAGATCAAGCGAACCTCGGCGGTGAAGAACACGACCTGTACGCGCACGGGATCGGCGTTCTGCGCGATGAAGATCCCGAACAAGATCGCGAGGATCCCGCCGATGATCCATCGCACCTCTGCGGCGGTGATGCCTTCCTGCCGATGCTCTTGGGGCGGCTTCTGCTCATCCATGGGGCACATTCTCGCACGTCTCAGCGGACTCTCAGCTCATCGGCCTAAACTGCGGCGCGATGACGGAACACGAGCCTTCGAAGACCTGGGAGAAGATCATGGAGGAGAACGCCGTCACCGCGACGCGTGAGCACCCGGCCCACCCATTCGAGCAAACGCACGAGACCGGACCCTCCTGGCCGTTCGATGCGCCGCCTCCACCGCCGCCGCCTTCTTCTCCCCCTCGGCGGTGGGGGCGCTCTTTCATGGCCCCGCTGCTCGCCGGGCTTCTCGGCGCCGTCGTCGGCACCGGCGCGACCTTCGTCGCACTCGAGGACGACACGTCCTCGCCGCTGCCCGGCAAAGTCGTGATCCAGGCGAGCGGCGGCACGCTCGAGTCGGTGGCGGCCGTCGCCAGAGCCGTGCTGCCGAGCATCGTTCGGATCGACGTCGACGCCGGTGTCGAAACCGGCACGGGCTCCGGGGTCATCTATCGCGAGGACGGTTACATCATCACGAACAACCACGTCGTCGATGACGCGCGGAGCATCACCGTCACGCTCTCGAACGGCGAGGAGCTCGACGCGCGGGTGGTCGGCACGGCCGCGCCGCAGGTCGACATCGCGGTCCTCAAAGTCGACCGGGGTGGTCTCCCCGCGGCGACGCTGGGCTCGACGCACGAGCTCGAGGTCGGCGATCTCGCCGTCGCGCTCGGCAGCCCGTTCGGTCTCCAGAGCACCGTGACTGCAGGCGTGGTCAGCGCGCTACACCGGAACATAACCTTCGATCGGAACACCCGGTTCTCCGACGCCATCCAGACCGACGCCCCGATCAACCCGGGCAACTCCGGGGGCGGGCTGGCCAACAGCGACGGCGAGGTCGTCGGGATCAACACCGCGATCGTCCCCGGCGCCGGCGGGAACGTCGGCGTGGGCTTCGCGATCCCCATCGAGATCGCCAAGCGGGTGGCCGATCAGATCATCCAGACCGGCCGGGCCGAGCTGCCCTTCCTAGGGATTTCGGGGCAAAACCTCCCCGACGACCGGGGTGCGCGGGTGGGAGACGTTGTTTCGGGCGGACCTGCCGAACGCGCCGGTCTCCGAACCGGCGATATCATCGTTGAGCTGGACGGTCAGACGATCCGCTCGATGGACGAGCTCATCTCCACGCTCATCCAGAAGGAGGTCGGCCAGACCGTCCGAATCACGTATGAGCGGGACGGCAACCGTCGCACCGCCGAAGCCCGCCTCGCCGCCCGGCCCGAGGGCAGCTAACCCCTCGGGAGGTGGCCCGGCCGGCCGTTCGAGCGGCGCGACCGGAGGCAACGAGATGGGTTTCGGCAACATAGGCATCGGCGAGCTGATGATGATCTTCCTCGTCATCATGGTTGTCTTCGGCCCGAAGCGCATGCCGGGGATCGCTCGCGACATGGGCAAGTTCCTGCGCGACTTCCGGCGCGAGACCAACGCGGCCATCAAGGAGCTCAAGGACGGCATCGAGCCGATCAACGTCGGCATCTTCGACGAGCCCGACGCGTCGAGCACCAAGGTCGCCGGCGACGGCGCGGCCGCCCCGCTTCCCGGGGTCGCCGCGGCCGGGGGAGCGGGCGTGATCACCGCCCCGGCGGAACCACTTCCCAACGGATCTCGAAAGCAGGCGGCGGTTCGAAAGAAGGCCGCCGGTGCGCGCAAACCGGCGAAGGCATCGTCGTCGACGACCGCTCGCCGCACGACACCGGCGTCCGGCGCCGCGCGCAAGTCCTCGTCGGCCGCGACGCCCAAGCATCGTCCGGCTCAGAAGGCGCCGAGAGGGAAGAGCAGCTCTTCGGCCCGGTCACGTACCTCGCGCAAGCGGTGAGGCTCAGCCGCCGACCCAGGATCACAAAGCCGGGCATCGTCCGGCCGATGCTGCGTCTGGCCGCGGTCGCCGCGCTCGGTGCAGCGGCCCGAGGCCGGCTCGCCGAACAGGATGAGACCGCGCGCTCGCTGATCTCGGCTCGCAGGAGCGAGACGTTCGACCGAACGGTTCCGACGCTCACCGATCTCGGCTCGACCTATGCCGCCCTCGGTGCAGCCGCGGCGCTCTGGGCCGGCGGGGAGCGGAAGCTCGCGCGCGACGTCCTCGGCGCGTCGATGCTCGCGTGGGGAGCCGCGCAGGTCGCCAAGCCGCTGTTCAGCCGACCGCGCCCGTACGACGTCGGCGACGTCGACCTGCTCGTCCGCCGCCCCGCCGGGCAGTCCTATCCGAGCGGCCACCCGGCCGTCGCGGCCGCGATCGTCGGCGTCACGCGTGACGAGGTGTCAGGGCCCGCGCGTCCGCTGCTCGATCGGATGCCGCGGTTCGTGGCGTTCAGTCGCGTGTACGTCGGCGCGCACTATCCGACGGACGTGATCGGAGGGTTGCTGCTCGGCCGGGCCGTGGGAGATCTGTGGAGGCGCTTCTCCCGCTAGCGAGGCGCGCTAGTGGTTGTGACCCTCGTGGCTGCCGTGGTTGTGACCGGCGTGGCCACCGCCGTTCCCTTGGCCGCCGCCGCCCATCATCCCGCCGAGGAGCGGCAGGCGCTTCCCGACGAGTGACGGCCCGTGCTTGCCGATCTTGCGGGCGATGTCGAGCAGCGCCTTGCCGGCGGGGGAGTCGGGCTCGGACACCACGACCGGAACGCCGCCGTCGGCGCCCTTGCGTAGGGTCTCCTGCAGCGGGATCTTGCCGAGCAACTCGGCGTCGAGCGTCTCCGCGAGCAGCTCGCCGCCTCCCTCACCGAAGATCGCGTGCTCGGCGTCGCAGGAGGGACACACGAAGTAGCTCATGTTCTCGACCACGCCGATGATCCGCAGATTCACCTGCTCGGTCATGCGCCCGGCTCGCGCGGCAACCTTCTGCGCGGCCTCTTGCGGCGTGGTGACGACGAGCATGTCGGCGCCGGGCAGGAACTGCGCGAGCGAGATCGAGACGTCGCCCGTCCCCGGCGGCAGGTCGGCGAGGATGAAGTCCACGTCGCCCCAGTAGGCGTCGGAGAGGAACTGCTGGATCGCCTTGTGGAGCATCGGGCCGCGCCAGATCACCGGCTGCTCGTCGGGCACGAAGAAGCCCATCGAGATGACCTTCACGCCGTGCGCCTCGAGCGGCAGCATCAT